>CANHON010000151.1 GCA_947462115.1 Deltaproteobacteria bacterium
GTTCCAGCCCGCTGTGTTGGACCAGTACTCCGCGCCGCCCTCGGTCCAGAACACCGAGTCGCCGTCGCTGATCGTAAAGTTGGCCCCCACCGCCACGTCGTGCACGCCGTCGGAGTACAGGCCGCCCAGGGCCACGCCAAACGCGCCCTCGGACTGCGCCCGGTAGGCCTTGAGCGAGACGACGTGCGCGAACTCGTGCACCAACACATCGCCGAACCACTCCATCCGTCCCCGCTGGCGCGAGAAGGTGGCGCCGGGGTTCGCGGAGATCTGGATCCAGTCCCAGCTCGGGATCGTGAAGCCCGCCAGATCATCGCCCTGGTCGAGCATGACGATGTGGACCTTCTCCTTGAGGTAGTAGTTGAAGTTGGCGCACATCGGCTCCCACATCAGCTCGGCGACCTCGGCGGCCTTTCGGGCGCTGAACTCGGCGTTGATGTAGTGGTCGTTGCCTTGCTCCGCCGTTCGTTTGGACTTCGGGTAGTGGACCACGAAGTGCGGCGTGTCGATGCTGTACCAGTCCAGATCTGGATGGTTGGCGTTGTAGGAGTTCTTTACAGCGTAGGCCGGAGCGGAGAGCGCCACCATGGAGAGCAGGGTGGCGCCGGCGCCGAGCCGCGGGAGCGTACGAGCCATGAGCGTCAATCCTGCGTCAGTACCGGAACTCGATGGTCCCGCTGTAGGTGTTGCCCCGGGTCGGGTGCAGATCCTCGATGGGGAAGTACATGAGATCTTCCCCTTGCACCGGCAGGAGGGCCCCTGCGATGAGGTCGAGGCGCCGGCTCGCGTGCAGGGTCAGGCCGGCCATCGCGTCGACCGCTACCCCGTCGCTGCCCTGTTCGGTGCGGAGGTTCTTCGCCGGGAAGAAGCCGGCGCTGGAGGCGCCGATCCGCGTCACGTCGCGCACCGTGAACAGCGCCCCGCCGTTGACCGCGATGGGGCCGAGCTGGAGCATCAGGTCGGCGTCCACCTTGGTGAGGTTGCCGGGCTTGACGCGCATGTTGAACTGGTTGAGCTCGGTCTCGATGGCGTACTGGGTCACGTCGGAGAAGCGGTAGACATAGGCCGCGCCCAGGCTCAGGGCCAAGGGCCCCACTTGGTGCTTGCCGCGCGCCCCCATCTCCCAGTCGGCGGTGCCGGTCGTGAGCACGAAGCTGCTGAAGGTGGAGGGCCCGCCCACATAGTTGCCCGGCGACTCGTTGGCGGCCGGACCCTTATAGTTCGTGAACAAGATCACCGAGGTGAGCGGACCGGCCGACCGAAAGGCCTCGTACTTGAGCCCAAAGTTGGGATCGCCCATCCCAAACTGGTCGGTCTCGGTGTCGAGCTGCTCGTTGGTCAGCCGAACGTAGTGGGTCTTGAACCGGCCGTAGAGCTCGAACCTTCGGCTGATCCCGTAGCGAAGGTCCACCCGCTGGGTGTTGTAGGTGAACGTGGCCCCGTCTCGCCAGTCGATCTTCTCGCCCTCGGGGCCCCACTGGCCAGTGGCCTCCTTGAAGTCGGCGCCGAGGCCGAGCTCCAGCCAGCCCTTGCCGATCACCAGCGGGCGCTCGATCTCCCGCCCCGGCAGACTGTCGACCATGGTCTTGCTGTCAAAGCCCGCCGCCCGTGCGCTCGGCGCGGTCAGCCAGAGCGCCGAGAGCCCTATCAGCGTTCTTTTCATCGGTGACATCTCAAGCTCGCAGGGTGGTCCGGGACGAGGCGCGGGGACGAGGGCGGCGCAGCGGGGGCCTTTTGCAGCGGGCGCGGGGACAGGACCGCGCAGCCCAGCGCCCCCGCCGAGAACGGGCCTGTATTCCATGCAGCGCCCCCCCTGTCAAGGCGCGGCCCCCAGGCGCCCCCACCGTGGGGATCGCGTGGAGCAGCGCACATTGGAGAGGTGGCGCCGAGCGCGGGAATGCAAAGGGGCGCCGGCGAAGCGGGGGCCGAGGTTCAGCGACGAACCGAGCTCGCGCGGAAGGTCTCATTGTTTCGCACCCGACGACTCACCTGCACGTCGGCGTAGCCCGCGTTGGTGAGCATGCCCTCCAGGCGCTCCCGGGTGAACCAGTGGCGCACCGGGATGCGCAGCCGGTCGTAGATGTCGGCCACCACGACGTCAAAGGGCCACTGGTGGTGGTCGTGGACCGGCAGGTGCGAGACCACCGTGCCCGCCACCGGCACCCCCGCCAAGAAGCGGTACGGCGTGTGGCTGAAGAGCCGCAGGGCGCGGGCGATGTTCTTGCTCAAGCTGTGCTGCTGGTCGGCGGTCATGCCGCTCGAGGCCCCGCGCAGCGCGTTGGAGATGTGCAGCGTGAGGCCCTGCCGCGGCCCGTAGGTCCAGAGGCTGAGCCGGCCGCCGCTCCGCACCGTCTGACCGAGGGCCTCAAAGGCGCGCTCCGGCTGCTCGAGGTGGTGCAGCAGGCCGAAGGCCCAGGTGTGGTCCATGGCGCCGTCGCGCACCGGCGGCCGGTAGACGTCGCCTTGGACGAGGTGTACCCGCGAGCAGCCCTTGGTGTTCGCCGCCGCCGAGCTGATGGCGTCGGTGCTGGAGTCCAGGGCGATGACCTCGGCGCCGTAGCGTGCGGCGAAGAAGGCGTGGCGCCCATAGCCGCAACCAGCGTCCAACACGGTCTTTCCGAGGAAGTCGCCGGGCAGGAGGGGGTGCATCAGGTCGAGGAAGTTCTCCTCCCAGGCCGGGCTCGCGGCGTCGAAGGTGGTCCACCGGTGGGCCGAGGCCGGGCCGACCGCGGCGTCTGCCGGCATCATCCGCGGCACGCCGTCCTGAATGGGCCACTTCGCTCCACACTCGTCACAGCAGAGGAGGCCGTCCATGACCTCGGTCTCGGTGCCGCGGGCGCGGTCAACACCGTCAGGCACGCCCTCCTCGGGGCTGAATTGGTCGCTGGTCACCCGCACGGTGCGGGTGCGGCGCGCCTCGAGGCGGAGCCGCTCGCTGCGGCAGGTCGGGCAAGCGAGCCAGTGGAGCAGGCGGTGCTTCATGGAGACCTCTGGGCGGGGGCCCACGGGCTTCGGGGCGCCGTTTCGGGCTGAGCGGGGCATCGGGGACGGGGCCACCGGCCGCGCTGTGCGGAGATAGCCCGGGGGCGCGCACCGGGGCGCGTGTCTGCGCTTCGACCGGCCCCGATCGGCGTGGTATAGCCGGGGCCCGATCCCGCGTCCTGAGGAGCGAGGGGTGAGCCTTCCGGCCGCCTCTGCGCCCGAAACGCCGCACATGCTCCGAGGCATCCGATGCAGAGGCCCTTGACCATCCTCGACGACGTCGTCATCCGCTTTGTCGGAGACTCCGGTGACGGCATGCAGCTCACCGGCTCGCAGTTCACCAATACGACGGCGCTGCAGGGCAATGATCTCGCCACCTTCCCGGACTTTCCGGCGGAGATCCGCGCGCCTGCGGGCACCCGCGCGGGCGTCTCGGGCTTCCAGCTGCACTTCTCCAGCCACGACATCCACACCCCGGGCGACGCGCCGCAGGTGCTCGTCGCGATGAACCCGGCGGCGTTGATCGCGAACATCAAGGACCTGCGCACCGGCGGCCTGCTGATCGTCAACACCGAGAAGTTCATCGAGCGCGAGCTGGTCAAGGCCGAGCTGAGCACCAACCCCCTCGAAGATGGCAGCCTCAACGGCTTTCAGGTGGTGCCGGTCGAGCTGACCAAGCTCACCAAGGGCGCCACCGCCGACCTCGGCCTCAGCATCAAGGACACCGACCGCTGCAAGAACTTCTTCGCGCTCGGCATGACCTACTGGCTGTTCTCGCGCGACACGGCGCCCACCCTTCAGTGGATCCGCAGCAAATTCAAGGCGCCCCACGACGAGGCCAACGTTCGGGCCCTGGAGGCCGGCTGGTCCTACGCCGAGACGCTCGAGCTGTTCCACGAGCGCTACGAGGTCCCCCCGGCCTCGCTGCCCACCGGCGACTACCGCAACATCACCGGGAACGAGGCGCTGGCGCTCGGTCTGCTCACCGCCAGCCACCAGACGGGCCTGCCGCTGTTCTTGGGCGCCTACCCCATCACGCCCGCCAGCGACATCCTGCACTATCTGGCTCGTTTCAAGGACTTCGGCGTCATCACCTTCCAGGCCGAGGACGAGATCGCCGCCATCAGCGCCACCATCGGGGCGGCCTTCGGCGGCGCGCTCGGGGTCACCACCTCCTCGGGCCCGGGCATCGCGCTGAAGGGCGAGGCGCTCGGCCTCGCGGTCATGACCGAGCTGCCCATCGTCGTGGTCGACGTGCAGCGCGGCGGCCCCAGCACCGGCCTGCCCACCAAGACCGAGCAGAGCGACCTGCTGCTCGCCATGTACGGCCGGCACGGCGAGGCGCCCATGCCCGTGATCGCCGCCTCCACCCCCGGCGACTGCTTCCGCGCCGCCACCGAGGCCGCCCGGGTCGCAACCAAGTACATGATGCCCGTCATGCTGCTGACGGACGGCTACATCGCCAACGGCTCGGAGCCCTGGAAGGTGCCCGACCTCCACGAGCTCACGCCCCAGCCCGTCGTCTTCGAGACCAAGGCCGAGGGCTTCCTGCCCTACCGCCGCGACCCCACCACCCTCGCCCGCCCCTGGGCCATCCCCGGCACCCCGGGCCTCGAGCACCGCATCGGCGGCCTCGAGAAGCAGGACGGGACCGGCAACGTCTCCTACGACCCCGCCAACCACGAGCACATGGTTCGGCTGCGGGCCGACAAGGTCCGGCGCATCGAGGCCGACGTGCCCGAGCTCGTGGTCTACGGCGACGTCGGCGCCCTGCTCGTCGTCTCGTGGGGCGGAACCTTCGGCTCCATTCGGACGGCGGTCGATGACGCCCGGGCCCAGGGCCTGCGCGTCGGCCACATCCACCTGCGCTGGCTCAACCCCTTCCCCGCCAACCTCGGCGCCCTCCTGCTCGGCGCCGAGCGGGTGCTGGTCTGCGAGCTGAACATGGGCCAGCTCGCCGGGATCCTGCGCGCCCGCTTCTTGGTCGACGCCGTCAGCTACGCCCAGGTGCAAGGCAAGCCCTTCCGCGTGAGCAACGTGCTGGCGAAGATTCAGACCCTGTCCGCCTGAGCCGCCCGCGCCCCCTTCGCCTCTGGAGCCCCCCATGTCGCAGTTCGAAGATCCGAGCACGCCGGCGCTGAGCAAGCGCGACCTCATGTCCGACCAGACCATCCGCTGGTGTCCGGGCTGCGGCGACTACAGCATCCTGAGCCAGGTCCAGACCGTGTTCGCGGAGCTCGGCATCCCGAAGGAGCGCTTCGCGGTGGTGAGCGGGATCGGCTGCAGCAGCCGCTTCCCCTACTACATGAACACCTACGGCTTCCACACGATCCACGGCCGCGCCCCGGCCTTCGCCACCGGCCTCAAGCTCGCCAACCCCGAGCTCAGCGTCTGGCAGATCACCGGCGACGGCGACGCGCTCAGCATCGGCGGGAACCACTTCATTCACGTGCTGCGGCGCAACGTGGACATCCAGCTCCTGTTGTTCAACAACCGGATCTACGGGCTGACCAAGGGCCAGTACTCGCCCACCAGCGAGGAGGGCAAGAAGACCAAGTCCACCCCGATGGGCTCGGTCGATCATCCCTTCGAGCCCTGCGCCCTGGCGCTCGGCGCCGAGGCCACCTTCGTCGCGCGCACCGTGGACGTGTTCACCACCGAGCAGCGCGACGTGCTGCGGGCCGCCAATGACCACCGCGGCACCTCTTTCGTCGAGATCTGGCAGAACTGCAACATCTTCAACGACGGCGCCTTCGCCGACATCACCGACAAGAAGGCCCGGGCCGAGAAGGTCATCTTCGTCGAGCACGGCCAGCCGCTGCTGTTCGGCACGCCCGAGGCCCGCAAGGGGCTGCGGCTCAACGCCCGCCTCGCGCTCGAGGTGATGGACGTCAATGACGCCAACCTCAGCGAGGTCTTGGTGCACGACGAGACCAACCCGGTCCTCGGCATGCTGCTGAGCCGCATGAAGCCGACGATGCCGGTGGCGATGGGCGTGATCCACCGGGTCAGCCGGGCCATCTACGAGGAGGGCGTCCACGCCCAGCTCAAGCTCGCGGCGTCCAAGCCCGGCGCCGGAGACCTCCGCAAGGCCCTGCTCGGCAGCTCGAGCTGGACGGTCGCCCGCTGATGCCGACGCCGCCGCGGCCGCTGGCGAGCCTGCCCCCGCAGCCGCAGCTGATCGGCGTGCTGTGCGACATTGACGACACGCTCACCCACGCGGGCCGCCTCGTGCCCGCGGCGCTTGACGCCCTGCAGCGGGCCCAAGACGCCGGGCTGCGCGTCGTCCCCGTCACCGGTCGGCCGGCGGGCTGGGTCGATCAGATCGCCCGCCTGTGGCCGGTGGACGGCGTGGTCGGCGAGAACGGCGGCCTGTGGTTCTGGATGGGCGAGGGCAAGCTGCAGCGCCGCTTCGCCCAGCCGGCCGCCGAGCGCGCGCACAACCGGGCGAGCCTCGACGCCCTCGCCGCCGACCTGCTCGCCGAGGTGCCCGGCGCGGCCCTCGCCAGCGACCAAGCCTACCGGGCCCTCGACCTCGCCATCGACTTCTGCGAGGACGTGCCGCCGCTGCCCGACGCCGACATCGACCGCATCGTGGCCGCTTTTGAGCGGCGGGGCGCCACCTGCAAGGTCAGCAGCATCCACGTGAACGGCTGGTTCGGCGCCTTCGACAAGCTCACCGGCGCCCGGCGCTTCCACGAGGACCGCTGGGGCGAGCCCCTCGACCCGAGCCGCTGGGCCTACTTCGGCGACTCCGCCAACGACGAGCCGATGTTCGCCGCCTTCCCGCTCAGCGTCGGCGTCGCCAACGTCGCGCGGTTCTTGCCGAGGATGGCGTCCTGGCCGTCCTTCATCACGCAGGGCGAGGGCGGCCATGGCTTCGCCGAGGCCATCGACCACCTGCTGCGCGACGGCGCGGCGCTCAGGCCCGGGCCTGGCTCCCGTTGAGGTAGCGGCTCTTCTTGAGCCAGTCGGGGTCGGGCCAGTAGCCAAAGATGAGCGCGCCGCCCTTGATGGTGCGGATCACGTCGCCGTTCACGTCGGGATCGAGGGCGGGGCAGCCGAGGCTGCGGCCCGCGCGCCCCTGCCCGGCCACCACCTTCTCATCGACGTAGTCGGCGGAGTGCACGACCACCGCCCGGCGCCGGGCGTTGTCGTTGAAGCCGCGCTCCAGGCCGTCGAGCCGCAGGCTGAGGCCGTGCTTGCCCTGGTAGGTCTCGGCCGTCTTGAGCAGGCCGACGTTGCTCGTGCCGCCCTCGGGCGTATTGCCCATGCGATCGACCCGGCCGTCGTTGTCGGTGTCCGAGCCGCGGCCGTGGGCCACCCGCTCGTGGAACAGCAGCTTGCCCGTCGCCAGATCGATGACCCACATGCGCTTCTTGTCGCTGGGCAGCTCGTAGTCGATGATCGTGAACTCGGTGCGCTTGGTGTCGCCCCGGGCCCAGGCCACCTGGAAGGCGTCGAGGGCCTTGGCGAAAACACCGGGCCGCAGGCCGCTCCGCTCAAAGGCAGCCGGGTTGATGCGCCCGCCGAGCACCGCCCGCGCGGCTTTGGGATCGGCCCCCGCCTTGGCCGTGGCGCCCTCGGCCGGGGTGCTCTGCTTCGTGGGCGCGCCGCGGGCCGGGCCCTTCGCCGCCGCCGCCGCGCTCGGGGAGCGGGAGAGCGCCGCCAGGGTGCGCGGTCCGGCCACGCCGTCCACGTCCACCCCCAGCTGGGCCTGCACCGCGCGGAGGGCGGCCTCGGTGCCGCGGCCGAAGTCCCCATCGACGGCGATCTGCTGGCCAAACGCCACGAGGCGCTGCTGGAGGGCCGTCACCTGGGGGCCCTCGGCCCCGAGCCGGAGCAGCCCGCCCTCGACGCCGCCGCCCGCCTGCTCGGCCGCCGCTGCGCCAAAAAGGTTCAGCCCACCGCCTTCAGCCACAGGGATGGCCTTGGGCGCGCGCCCCACCGCCGCGGCGTTGCTGGAGGACGCCGACTGCCCGTTGGCGGCGGACTGGGGGCCCTCTTGGCCCTGACCCTGGCTCTTGCGACGGCGGAGAGAGAACATGCGCACCTCCCGTCCATCTTCGCACGCGCGCGGCGCCGGTGGGGTGTCGCGTCGATGACCCGCGCGCCGCCCCCGCCGGCCCAGCGCGGCCCGGCCTGCCCCTCAGCCGACCGGGGCGGGCAGCGGCCGTCCTTCGACAAAAGCGTGCACCGCCGCCAACAGCTCGGCCTGCACCGCCGCCGACAGCCCCTCGTAGTAGCCCGCGGCGTGGGGCAGGAGCGTGAGGCCCGGCCGGGACGCAGCCGCCGCCATGTCCGGCCAGGGCTCGGTCGGGAAGACGTCGAGGCCCAGCGCCCCGAGGCGGCCGGCGTCCAAGGCGGCGATCGCGGCCGGCACGTCGAGGACATCGCCACGCGCGGTGTTCACGAGCACGAGGCCCGGCTTGGCCCGGGCGAGCAGCGCCGCGTCGATGAGGCCGGCGCTCCCGGCCTCGAGGCGGCAGTGCAGGGTCAGGGCGTCGGCGGTCTCCATCACCTCGCCGAGCTCGGCTGCCCGCAGCCCCGCCGGCAGGCCCAGCGGGTCCACCCCGAGCACCTCGGCGCCCAGCGCGGCGAGCACCTCGGCCATGCGCTGCCCGATGACGCCGAGGCCCACCACCCCCACCCGCGCGCCGCGAAGCCGCCCCATGCCGAGCCCAGGCAGCGCCGCCCGCGCCCACGATCCCGCGGCGGCCGCGGCCCGCAGCGCGCCGTGGGCCCGCACGCCGTCGAGCAGCAGGGCCAGCGCGCTCTCCACCACGGCGTCCCGGCGGGCGATCGGGCAGCGCCCCACCGCGATCCCCATCGCCCGCAGCATCGGCAGGTCGAGGTGGTCAAAGCCGCTCGTGGTCGTGAGCACGAGGCGGGCGGCACCAAGCGCCGCGCGCTGCGCCGGGCCGACCGGGTCTTTGCTGGTCACCACGACGATCTCGGCGTCGGCGCCCGCCGCCACCGGCTCCACGAGGCCGGCGAAGGCCGCGCGCTCGGCGGCCAAGGCCGCTTCGGTCTCGTAGGGGCTGCGCCCCCATCGGCTGAGCCGCATCCTGCCCTCCTCTAAAATGCCCTGCATGGGGCCAAGCTCAGCGAGCGTCCGCCCCGACCACCCCGTCCATGTAGCCCAGCCAGCGGAGCTGCTGCAGGGTCTCGGCGTCCAGCGCCGGGACGGGCCCGTCCACCGGCAGCTCGGGCTCCGGCAGCGTGCGCCCCGGCCCTACCCGCCGCGCGGCCTCGCCCGCCCCGGTCCGCAGGCCGGCCACGCGCACCGAGCCGTCTCTGGCCGGGAGGATCGGCGCGCCAGGGGGCATCGGGCGGCCGTCCAGCGCCCCGTGGATCCAGCCGCCGAGCTCGGCCACCGAAACCGGGCCGCGCAGCCGACCGCCGAAGGCCCCCGGGATGCGGATCGCGAGCGGCACGAGCAGCTCGGCGTCTTGGAACGACAGGCCGTGGCCCTGCAGGCCCCCCTCGCCGAAGGCCTCGCCGTGATCACCGACCACCACGCTGATCCGATCGGGGTCGGCCGCCATGATCCGCAGGACCCGGTCGCGGGTCTCGGCCACCAGCGCGGCGTGCCGGGCGCGCACCGCCGCCTCCGCGCAGTCGCCCACCGCCGGCGCCCCGACGCAGCCCCGCCGGTGCTCGTGGGGGGCCAACAAGTGGGCCCAAACAAAGGGCTGGCCCCGCTGGAGGGCCGCGATGGTCGCCGCCTCCACCGCCGAATCGACCCCGCTCGCCCGCCGCGGCGGACCGCCGGTGTACCGGGCCCAGGCCCCGTCGAGGTTCTGAACCAGGGTCAGGGGCTCCCGCGCGTCATCGACGTGCATCAGGCGCTCCACACGGTCGCCGAAGCCCCGCTGCGCCTCCAGGTAGGGGTTGCTGAGCAGCGCGAGGCCGCCCCGGCGCACCGGCGGCGGGCGGTCGCCCACCGGGAGGGTCGGTCCGAGCGGCCCCACCAGACCGCCGAGGTGATCGGCCACTGGGGCCGCCCAGA
>CANHON010000152.1 GCA_947462115.1 Deltaproteobacteria bacterium
CGTGGACGCCCGCTCCTGGAAGGGCATCGGCTACCTCGGCTTTGGCGGTTTTGGGCCGGTGCGTTGGAACAACCTGTTCGCCAGCGTCGAGCGCCTGCACCCCACGCCCACCGCCGTCGAGGACTGGCAGGGGCAGAGCTACACGCTCTACGTCACTGAGCTCACGGACGAGCGCACCGTCACCTTGATCGGCGACGAGCTGCAGCTCCGGGTCATCCCGCAGCGCTTTGATTTTGTTCTCGCTGGCCTCTGGGGCCGCCACACCAACGGCGACAACACCCTCGTGCCCTCCGACGAGAACCGGCGCTACAAGAGCCTCGTGGGCCGCGGCCAGATCTACCTCACCGACACCGTGCATTGGCTCACCGAGTCGAGCATCGCCAAGGAGGTGTCGGAGAACGGCAACACCTTCCGCGAGCACAAAGACAGCATCTTCGCCAACACCGGCGGCCAGCCGGACACCCGCGGCCTGGAGACCGGCGACACCGACACCCGCATCACTTGGCAAGGCAAGGCCGGGGTGGTGCTCAACCCGCTGGGCCCCGGCGTCTACAGCCGGCCGAGCCTGCGCTTCCTCTATGGCGTGCAGCACAGCAATCAGAACAACGCCTTCGGCAACGCCTTCGTCGAGACGGTGGATCAGTACAACTTTTTCGGCAACGTCGAGCAGCACTGGCATCAAGTGGTCTCGCTCGAAGCGGAGGCTTGGTTTTGATGCGCGTCCCCCTGCTCGCCGCCGCCCTGTCGGCCCTGCTGCTCGGCGCGGTGGGCTGCGCCGCGCGTGGCCCCAAAGCGTCGGTTGGTCCATCCACTTCGGCCAGCCTCGCCGCCCTCCTCCAGCCCCAAGCCGCCGACGCCCCGGTGGCGCCGGTGCCCGCCGATCTGCAGGCGCGCATCCGCCGCCAGCTCGAGCAGCACGGGCTGGCCGCCACTCTGGTGCCCGAGGCCGAGCTGCTGCCCGCCATGCAGCGCCAGCGCAGCCGCCCGGCGCGCCTCGCTTGGATGGCCGCCCGCCCCGGCGAGCACGCCGTGCTGGTGCTGGTAGAGACCGAGGCGACCTTCTACAGCCAGATCGAGGGCCGGAACCGCTGGACGGTCACCGTTCGCCTGAGCGTGGCGCCGACCAACGCGCTGAACGACGTGGTGGTCGAGGAGTTCGAGGTGCCGGTCTTCCTGCAGTTCCTCCACGAGAAGGAGGAGCGCGCGCTAGAGGAGGCTGGCCCGCTGATCGAGCGCCGCCTCGGGCCCCTGCTCGAGCAGGTCATGAGCGGGCTGCGCGCCCCTGTCAGTGGCTGAGCGCCGCGCAGGGCGGCCTTGTGCGTCGCTGGCGCTCGGGCTCGCGCTGGGCGCTGGGCTCGGCTGCCGGCCCGCGTCCGCGCCCCGTCCACCGCCGGCGGTCCCCGCGGTCGCTCCCGCTGAGAATGGCTTGGATGGCGCTGATCTCATCTACTTTGTGATGGTGGACCGCTTCGCCGACGGCCGACCCGACGCGCCCGGCGCCGTCGATCCCGTTGATCCCGCTGATCCCCATGCCTGGCAGGGCGGCGATCTGAGCGGGCTCATCGGCAAGCTCGACCACCTCGCGGCCTTGGGCGTGCGCACGGTCTGGATCTCCCCGGTTTTTGAGAGCCGACAGGCCAAGATCGGCCAGTGGGGCGCCTTTCACGGCTACTGGGTGCGCGACCTCGCGGCCCTGGAGCCCCGGCTCGCCACCCCCGACGAGCTCCGGGCGCTCAGCGCGGCCCTGCACGCCCGCGGCATGCGCCTCGTGATGGACGTGGTGTGGAACCACACCGCCGAGGAGGCCCCGCTGCGGGCCGCGCACCCCGACTGGTTCCACCAGCGCGGCGACATCCGGGACTGGGACGACCCGGTGGAGCGGGTGGAGGGCGATGTGCACGGCCTCCCGGACCTGCGCCAAGAGCTGCAGCCGGTGGAAGATCACCTGTTCGCCGCGACCCTGAAGCACCTCCAGGACGCCAATGTGGACGGGGTTCGGGTGGACGCCGTGCGCCACATGCCGCTGGACGCCCTGCGCCGCCTCAACGGCCGCCTGGACGCCGCCCGCGGGCCCGCCGGGGTCTGGGCGGTGGGCGAAGACTTCACCGGCAGCCCCACCGCGCTCCAGCAGACCTTGAGCGAGGGCGGCTTTGACGCCGTTTTCGACTTCTCCCTGCGCTACGCCCTCATCGACAGCGTGTGCGGGGGCGCCCCGCCCGCGCGGCTGGCCAGCACCCTCTCGCTGGACCGCCTGTACGAGGACACCGACCAGCTCGTCACCTTCCTCGATAACCACGACCTGCCCCGGCTGATGTCCTCCTGCGGGGGCGACGAGGCCCGCGCCGATCAGGCGCTGCTGCTGCTGTTCTCGCTGCGGGGCCGACCCTGCCTCACCTTCGGCACCGAGGCCCTGCCGATGGGCGCCGGGGAGCCCGAGAACCGCGCGATGGTGGACTGGTCGATGGTCGGCCGGCGCACCGCGGCCCTCGCCGGCTTGCAGGCCGCGCGCCAGCGGCACCCGAGCCTCCGCGCTGGGGCGGGCCGGGCCTTGGCGCTCGGCGACGACCACCTGCTGTGGGCCCAGCAGGCGCCGAGCGGGCCTGGTGAGCCCGCCGGAGAGATCAGCTTGATCCTGCTGAACCGGCGAGCGGGGGCCCTGGACCTGCCCCTGCCCGAGGGGCTCGCGGGGGCTACGCTGCTGGCGACCGCTGCGGCCGGGGACGGAACCCTCCGGCTGAACGCTGAGGCGGGCCCGGCGCCCGAGCGGCTGCGCCTCGACGGGCCGGGGGTCGGGGTGTGGGTGCTGCGGCCGCCCCCGGGCTACGCGCTGCCATTGACGTCCATCACGTCATTCCCGATCGAGGCCTGGGCCGAGGTGGGCGCCGGGGAGCGGCTCGTGCTCGTCGGGGCGGCGCCGGAGCTGGGCGCCTGGTCGCCGGCCGCCGGGCTGCCGTTGACCCCGCCCCTCCACCCGGGCGGGCCTTGGACCGGCGCAGCGCCCCTTCCCGCAGGCGCAGTCCCGGCCTTCAAGCTGGTTCGCCTGCCGGCCGCGGGCGGGGACCCGGTCTTCGAGCCGGGCGCGGACCGCAGCCCCTTGCTCCCCGAGACCGCCGCGCCCCTGCGCCTGCGCTGGGGGGAGACCGCCGCGCCCCCGTCCAACTAGCGGAGAGGCCGGACACACCAGACGCGGCCCGCGCGCCCATGTGGCGATCTGGTTACTGACCGGCTCCGCGCGCCCAGCGGTGGTGCCTTGCCCAGACGGGATGAGAAGAAAGAAGCGAAGCTTCCATCCAAGCTCATCCTTCCCCCGCCTCGGAATGCCCCTGGATGACCTCGACGATCGTGCACATCGAGCTCCGGCGGGCGGCCCCGATCGCCGATCCGCTCGCCGTCGCGGGGGACGGCGCTTGGTACCAGCTCCGAATCGACGGCGGCGCGGCGCGGGCCGTGAGCATCCCCTGGTCCAAGGGCTGGCACCAGGACTTGGCGAACCTTCGCCGGCGTGAGCACATCGGCGCCGCGCTCCGTCGCCTCGGCGCCCAGCTCGCCCGCATGCTCGAAGACGCCGGCTGGATCGCCGCGCGCAGCAAGCTCCGCCAGGCCCGGCGCGAGGGCACCTTCACCAGCGTTATTTTCGAGAGCGACGCCGCCGAGCTGTTTCGGCTGCCGTGGGAGCTGCTGCCGGTCGATAGCAAGTCCACGCCGCTGCAGGCGGTGCTCGACGCGCCCATCCGCTACGCCTGGCTCGGCGCCCCGGTGCGGCCCGGCGCGGGCGAGGTCGAGGGCGGGGCCCTGCTCAGCGGCACGGGCCCCGAGCGGCTCATGGGGGCGCAGCTCACGGCCCTCCGCGCCATCGCGGCCGGGTCTGGCTGGCTGGTGCCGGACCAAGATCTGCTGATCAACGCCACCTTGAGCCAGCTGATGGAGGTGGCCGAGGAGCGGCGCGCCGATCGGCCCGTCACCTTGCTGCACCTGATGGCGCGGGCCGGCGGCTCGGAGGAGCGCCCGGTGCTCGGCCTCGGCAGCGATCGGCCCGGCGCCGCCTGGGTGGATCACACCGCCGAGGAGCTGGCCCAGCTCACCGGCCGCCTCTCGCCCACCTTGCAGCTCGCCGTGCTCAGCGTCTACGAGCGCAACGCCCACGACGAGGGCTGCTCTTCCCACGGCTTGCTCGGCCTGCGGCTGCACCTCGCGGGGGTGCCGGCGGTGATCTGCCCCCGCTGGCCGCTGTCGCCCGAGGGCATGACCCGGTTCACCGAGGTCTTCCACCGCGGCCTGCTCCGTGAGGCCCGGAGCGCCGAAGATGCCCTGCTCAACGCCTTTCGCACGCTCGCGCGCGAGGGGCGGCCCGGCGACGCCGCGGCCCTGCAGCTGTTCGTCGCCCCCAAGCAGCCGAATGTTCGGCCCTATCGACAGCGGCCCTACCCCGGCCTCGGCCCCTACGGCGCGGCCCAGGCGGCCAACTTCGCCGGTCGGGGCCAGGACCGCGACGCGATCCTCGCGGCCATGCAGCGGCTCGACCTCGAAGGCCACCCGCGCTTCTTGACCGTGGTCGGCGCCGCCCACACCGGAAAAAGCTCCTTGGTGGCCGCCGGGGTGGTGCCGGCCCTGCTCAGCCAGGGCGGCGATCCCGGCTGGTGCACGACCACCCTGCGGCCGGGCGATCAGCCGCTGGCGGAGCTCGACCGGGCCTTGGCGCGCGAGCGGCCCAAAGGCGGGCGGCTGCTCGTCGTGGTCGACCAACTGGAGGAGATCTTCGCCGTCTCCACCGACCGCGGGGCTGCCCGTCAGTTCGTCAACCGCCTGTGGGCCCTCGCCACCGAGCCCGAGGGCGAGGCGATGGTGCTGTGCACCCTGCGGGTGGACGCCCTGAGCCGCTGCGCCGCCATCCACCTCGAGCAGTCCAACCAGCAGTTTGACGCGGTGCTCTACGACGAGCGCTTCCGGGTCTTTTTGCGCGAGCCCGGGCCGCAGCAGCTCCAAGAGATCGTCGCCAAGCCCATGCAGGCCGTGGGCTACACCTACCAAGACGACCTCGCCGTGCGCCTCGTGTTCGACGCCGGCAGCACCCCGGGGGCCCTCCCCCGCCTGTCCTTGCTGCTCGACCGGCTGTGGTCCGGCGCGCCCCAGGGCCAGCTCAGCCGCGCCGCCGCCGGCAAGCTCGGGGGCGTGGCGGGCGTGGTGGCGGTGCACGCTGAGACCACCTGGGCCGGCCTCGAGCCGCGCCGCGCGCAGCCGCTCGCCCGCGCGCTGCTGCTGGGCCTCATCGACCGAGACCCGGCGCAGCCCTCCCGCCGCCGCCGCGCCCCGCTCTCGGGCCTGCTGCCCGCCGATCCGACCGAGCGCGCCGAGCTCGAGCAGGTGGTGGCCGCGCTGCTGAGCGCCGGGCTGCTGCGCCGCTCGGAGCCGGTGGGCGGCCCCGCCGTCGAGATCAGCACCGAGCTGCTCATCGACGAGTGGCCCCGGCTGCGCCAGTGGCTGAACGGCCCGAGCGATCGCCGCGAGCCGCCCGCACCCCTGCCCGCCACCGCCGCCCCGGCCGTCCCCCGCCTGAGCGCCATCGGCGGGGCGGTGCGCGGTCGGGCGGGGCTTTGGGCCGCCGTCGCCGTGCTGACCACTGTGGTGATCGGCCTTTTGGTCTGGATCAACCGCGCGCCGCCGCCGGCGCCGCCCACCAGCGCCAGCGACCTGCCGGTGGACGACGCCACGGCCATGGCGTCTTTGCTGCGGCAGATCCGGCCGGTCGACCGCCCGGCCACCTGGGTGGGCGAGGCCAACCGCCTGCTCCAGAGCCAGCTCGCCACCGTGAACCTCGACCACGGCGGGCTGCCGGTCGATGACGCCTTCTTCGCGTCGGACGGCCAGACGCTGGCCACGGTCTCGGACGGGCTGCTGCGGCTGTTCGCCGTGCCGAGCGCGGACGCCTCGGTGGTGATCCGCCCACCGGCCGCCGATGGCGGGGTGGTGGCCGCCACCTTCATCCCCAACGGCCTGGAGCTGGTGACGGTGGCGCGCTCGGGGGCCGTGCACCGCTGGTCGCGCGACGGCACCGAGGTCACGCCGCTCCGCCCCGCCAACGCCGACGGCGCGAGCCCGGTCGCCAGCTTTAGCCCGGACGGCGGGCACCTGATCCTCGCCGAGAAGAAGCGCTGGGTCGTTCTCTCCATCACCGGCGAGGAGGTGGCCTCCGGCACCATCCCCACGCTCAAGGACGGGAGCGCCGACCCGGCCGCCGCGGTCGCGGTGTCCAACGAGGCCCGCAACTGGGTGGTCGGGACCGAGGGCGGGCGGCTCCACCTCCACCGACCCGGCGACGCCGACGCCGAGACCCTCACCCTGGAGAACCTCGACGGGCTGCTCATCAACGGGAGCGGCTCGGCCCTGGTGGCCCTCGGCGAGGGCACGATGCGCATCGTCGATATGCGCCGCAGCTCGGGATCGCAGCGCACCCCCAAGCAGGTCCGCGTGCACGCCGCCGCCTTCTCCACCGACGGCGATCACGTCGTCATTGACTTCTACGACGCTGATCACGACGAATATCGGGCGAGGGTCGCCAAGGTCTCCGACCGCCAAGATCAGCGCTCCACGCCCGCGCTGCCCGGCCCGGCCTCGGCGCTGGCCTTCCAAGCCTCGCCCGAGCGGCTGTACCGGGGCACCCCCGAGGGCGAGGTGGCCGAGATCGATCTGGGCCGCGGGCGGGTGCGCCGCACCTTCAAGGGCCACCGGGGCGCCGTTCAGCGCATCACCATCGACCCGCGCGGCCGCTACCTCGCCACCGCCGGCTCCGGCGGCCTCGTGCGCCTCTGGTCGCTGCAGCAGACCGGCGAGGCGATGATCCACCTCGCGCCGCTGCCGCTGGAGGGCAGCCGCCCCCAGGTCATCAGCCCCACCGGCGAGGCCATCGCCGGCATCGACCCCGACGGCCAGCTGTGGACGGCCAGCCTCAGCGGCAGCCCGGGCGCCCGCAGCCGCGGTCGGGCCCCCAGCGGGGTGCTCCAGCTCGCGGTGGTGCCCTGGGCCGACCAGACCCGGGCCCTCGCCCTCACCGAGAGCCACGTCTACGTCTGGGATGAGGTGGAGTGGCGGGCGCCCTTGCCCGGCCGCGCCCTGGCGCTGGGCCCCTCCGGCGAGCGGGTGGCCGTGGCCATCGACGGGGCGGTGGCGATCGTGCGCGCGCGGCCCGGAGAGACCGTCGAAGAGCTGCGGGTGGCGATCGAGGATACCGCCAGCGCCGTCGCTTTCGACACCCAGGGCCAGTGGCTGGCGGTGGGCGGCGCGGCGGGCGCGGTGCAGATCTTCGACAGCCGCACCGGGCGCTTGCACCGCGAGCTCACCCTCCAAGATCAGGCCGTGGCCCAGCTCTGCGTGAGCGGGGACGGCGAGGCGGTGGCGGGCGCGGCCCTCAGCGGCCCGGTCTCGGTGTGGACGGCCGAGGATGGCCGACGCGAGGCCGCCGACCTCAAGGTGGGCGACCTGCGGGCCTGCGCCTTCCAGCCCAACGGGACGGGGCTGAGCCTCGCCGACCAAGAGGGCACGCTGGTCGTCGACTTCACCACCCTGCAGCCCTTGTTCCGCGCGCCGGGGCCGGCGCCCACCCTCGGCGTGGTCTCGGGCTACGACCCGGTCAGCGGACAGGCGGTGGTGCTGGACCGCGAGGGCCACGTGCGGCGCTGGCTGCTGTCCTCGCCCGAGCTCAGCCGCCGGCTGTGGGCCTCCACCTCGGTCTGCGAGGCGCCGCCTGGCCCCAATGAGCAGCTGGATCGCTGCGCTTGCGCCGCCTGCCTCGGTGAGCAGCCGGAGCGCTGCGCGGCGATCGCCAACGAGGCCGACGCGATGGCCCGCAACGGCGGCTGGTGCCCGCGCGCCAGCGAGTGAGGGGCGGCGCTGGCCAAAGTCCCCCGAGGGCTGCGGCGCGCTTGCCGGCCCCGCGCGCCCGACCATAGGCTATGGCCCCCAATCGGCCCCCCGCCGCCCCTAGGAGCAGCATGCAGCGCGCCCAACTGTCCGACGGGGTCGGGGTCTGGTGCCTCCGCAAGTCGGAGGCCCTGGTCCTTGACCACCACGTTCGGGGCTACCTCCACCACGGCATCGAGGTGAAGCCCGGCGACGTGGTGTTCGACGTCGGCGCCAACATCGGCCTCTTTGGCGTCCGCGCGGTGCTTCAGCACCCCGATGTGCGGGTCTTCGCCTTCGAGCCCATCCCCACCATCTTCAAGGTGCTGTCGCGCAACGCCGAGGAGCACGGCCCGGGCCGGTTGATCCCGCTGCCCTACGGCGCGAGCGAGCAGCCGGGAGAGGCGCGCTTCACCTTCTTCCCGCGCAGCCCGGCCCTGTCCACCAGCGATCCCGGCGCCTGGGACGAGCAGCCCGGCGAGTTCACCGAGGCGGTGCGGGGTCAGGCAGAGGCGGCCGGCGCGGCCCTCTGGTACGCCAAGCTGATGCCCAAGTTTTTGGCCGGCATGCTGGCGCGGCACCTGCGGGGCGGCGGTGAGCAGGTGGTGGCGGAGCTCCGCACCCTCTCCCAGGTGATCGACGAGTATGACCTGCAGCAGGTCAACCTCCTCAAGGTGGACTGCGAGGGCGCCGAGCTCCCGGCCCTGCTCGGGCTGCGCGAGGAGCACTGGCCCCGGGTGCAGCGGGTGGTGGTCGAGGTGCACGACCGCGACGGCCGCCTCGATACGGTCCGGGCGCTGCTGACCCGCCACGGCTTCGACCAGCTCACCACCGAGAAGGAGGAGGGCTTCGAGCAGACCCGCCTCGTCAACCTGTTCGCGACCCGCTCGGTGCCGGCGTGAACGTGGTGTCCCTGCTCGCGATCAGCGCCGGGCTGCTGAACCTCGGCGGCCTGCTCGTGTCGTTGTGGTTCGACAAGCACGGGCTGCCGGCGGGCTGGGACCACCAGACCACCCCCCGCAAGCGCGGCGTGCTCGGCAAGCGCCTGCCTTGGATCGCGCTGAACCTCACGATCTTGTATGGGACCTCCCTGCCCGGCCTCTACCTCGTCCGCGATCTGTTCCCGATGGAGGCGCCCGGCCTCCTCGAGTGGATCGTCCAGATGAGCGTGCTCGTGCTGTTTGACGACCTTTGGTTCTACTTCTCCCACCGGACCTTGCACGTCAACAAAGAGCTGTACCGGCGGATCCACAAGCGGCACCACGAGGCCTTCGCGCCCGTGCCCATCGAGTACATCTATGTGAGCCCGGCGGAGTGGATGATCGGCGCCATCGGCCCCGCCCTCATCGTCGCGGCCATTCTATTGGTGCAAGGCCAGATGAGCGCCTGGACCTTCGTCGGCTGGCAGGCCTGGCGCACCCTGCACGAGCTGGACATCCACTCGGGGCTGCGCGCGCCGATCACGCGATACCTTCCGCTATTCGCCGGAATGCGCCACCACGACCTGCACCACGCCAAGCCCACCAAGGGCAACTACGCGAGCTCGCTGACGCTCTGGGATCGCGTCTTTGGGACGCTCATCACCGAGGCCCCCCGCGATTAGCATGGCCGCGCCGCTCTCCGCGCCCTGGCCCCTGGAGCCCTGATGCCGACGCCCCCCGCTGGCCGCGCCGCCCCCGCTGCCCCGCTGCGCCCACGGTCCCGCGCGCCCCTGGGCGGGCTCGCCCTCGCGGGGCTGGTGGCCTGCCAGCCCAAGGCCCCCACCGAGTCCCAGCGGGCTGTGATTGACGTGGGTGACGCTTTTGACGTCGCACCTTGGCGCAGCCGGCCCAGCGGCCCCGAGCCCATCGTGATGAAGGCGCACATCGAG
This sequence comes from Deltaproteobacteria bacterium, assembly GCA_947462115.1. Taxonomy (GTDB): domain Bacteria; phylum Myxococcota_A; class UBA796; order UBA796; family UBA2385; genus JAEUKK01. Next base: position 9,764 of record CANHON010000152.1, read on the forward strand.
CTGCCCGCCGGTCGGCGCAGCGAGGCGGCCGATCTGGTGCTCGACGGGCTGTGGTTCATCGCCGAGGTGACGGTGGACGGCCAGGCCCTGCCCGCGATGACCGGCGGCGCGCCGACGCAGCGGGTGCCCCTCGGGGACGCCTTTTTGGACGGCGAGGCCGACATCGTCATCCGCATCTCCCCGCCCGGCCCGGCCGACAACCCCTCGATCACCGGCGGCGGC
>CANHON010000153.1 GCA_947462115.1 Deltaproteobacteria bacterium
GCCTGTCGCATGGTTTGGCCCCCGCGCGCCCGACCGAGGGGTCCGCGCGCCCCGCTCCCTAGTCCCGGCCGCTGGGCGTGTCGAGGCGGGGTCGGCGGGCGCGGACGACGGGGCTCAGGCGGTGGGCTCGGCCGTGGCCCGCACCGCGAGGCTGTTGGCCGCTTGGAGCCGCTGGCCGAGTGTGGCGAGGAGGCGCCACAGCAGGGCGTTCCCGAGGGCAGGCTCGCGCTCGCAGAAGTCGGTGAGCTGGTTGCGGCGCACCACGATCGCCGAGCCCCAGGACTCCCCCACGACCGAGGCGCTGCGGGGGTGGGCCTCCAGCAGCCCGAGCTCGCCGAAGTGCTCGCCCGCGCCCAGCCGCGCGAGGTCGAGCTCGCCGCTGACCACCCGCACGCTGCCCTGGACGATGACGAACATGGCGTCGCCGAGGTCACCTTCGCGGACCAACACCATGCCCGGCGAGAAGAACAGCTCCTCGCAGATCCGGCTCACGCGGAGGCGGATGGAGAAGGGCAGGTCGCGGAACAGGAACAGCTCCTGCATGATCTGGGCGCGGGCGCGGGCCGCCTCGGTCTGCGGGGTGGCCTCGGGCTCGACCAGCACGACGGTCACGTTGTCGGGGCCGCCGGCGGCCAGCGCGGCGTCGATGAGGCGGCTCGCGCAGGTGGCCACGTCGTCCAAACAGCTGATCTCCTCGATCTCCTCCAGGTCGACCGGGTCGCTGAGGCCGTCGCTGCACAGCAACAGGCGGTCGCCGGGCAAGATCTCGGCGCTGAGCAGATCGGGCCGAATGGTCGGGCTGAGGCCGACGGCGCGGGTGATGACGTTGCGGTATTGGCTGCGGAGCGCGCCCTCGGCGGTGAGTTTTCCGTCGCGGATCAGCTCGTTGACGACGCTGTGGTCCTCGGTGAGCTGCCGGATGACGCCGTCGCGGATGAGGTAGATCCGCGAGTCGCCGACGTGGGCGAAGAAGGCCGAGCCGCCGCCGACCACCGCGACCACCAGGGTCGTGGTCATGCCGCGGCGAAAAGTCCGCTCCCCCTCTTCGTAGACCCGCGCGCTGGCATCGACGCAGGCGAGCTCCAGGGTCTCCAGCACGTGGTTGCGGCTGCTCCAGTCCCGCTGCTCGGCGTAGCGCGCCACCGAAGCGGCGAGCTGGACGGCGTGCTCGTTGAGGACCTCCACACAGAGGGCGCTCGCGACCTCGCCGGCCGCGCGCCCGCCCACGCCGTCCGCGACCACAAAAAGCCCCTGCTCGGGCAGGCAGAGCAGGGAGTCTTCGTTGTTTTCGCGCCGAAGGCCCGGGTGGCTGAGCGCGGCGTGTCGGATCATGGCGGCCCCTGTGGTGGTCGCGGCCTGCGCCGCCTCACGGTCTATCGGCGCGCATCGCAGCTGCGCCCCCGGCATCGGCGCTCACAGCATCGGCAGCGGCCAGCTCCGCGAGAGCACAGTCTCGGGCGGCGCGGCGCTCCCCACCAAGCTGCGCTCGACCCGCACCCGGAGCGAAGCGGCCTGGGCTGGCACCTTCTGCGCGATCGTAAAGGTATGGCCGAGCTTGACCTCGGCGCCGGGCGCGAGGCGCTCGTCGCGCAGCGTGTCCCAGGGCGGCGCGTCCGCGACCTCCCGCCCGAGCCGCTGCGGGGGCGCGGCGTCGATGACCTTGCCGTCTGCGCCGACGATCTCGAGGGTGGTGAGCAGCACCTTGTAGGGCGAGCCCGTGGGGATCATGTGCCCAGCGCCGCTATTTTGGAGGCGGACCCCGACGGTGAACGGCTCGCCGCGCTGGAGCTCGGCCGCGGGCAGCTCCATGAAGATGCTCAGGCCGCGCTCCAGCGGAGCTTCAAACCCATGCGAAGGCTCCGCAGCGAAGCGCCCGCCGATCGAGCCGGCCGGGCTCGGGACCATGTGGCAGTCCTGGCACTGCACGCCGGCCGCCGCGTAGGCCGACCGACTCCACTCGCCAAAGGTATCGTAGAAGGCCGACTTTGCCTCGGGCCAAGTGAGCTGGTGGCAGCTGGCGCAGAGCTCGCTCTTCTGCAGCTCGGCGGAGACCGAGACCGCGTGGGGCGCCCCGCTCACCGGCCGCACGCCGATGACCTGCCCCTCGCGCACATGGCAAGCGGCGCAGGTCACGCCCTCCCGCATCAAAGTGGCGTCCCACAGCGGGTTCTTCTGCAGATCGGGCCGGCTGATGTCGCCGTCTTTGTAGCCCGCCGCGAGCTGCGGGTGCTGGTTGGCCAAGGGCAGGTGGCAGGACCGGCAGGCGGTGGCGCTGCCGACCTTGGCCAGGGCCTCCTGAAAGACCGGGTCGTTCCAGGCATTGGCGTGCTTGCTGCCCGCCCATCGATCGTGCACGGCGCCGTGACAGGCGTTGCACGACTGGGCCGACAGCGAGGCGAGGCCGTCGGGGACCCGGTCGAGCACGACCGGGAGGGGCGCGGCGAACAGCGGCGGCGCCACGGGGGCCGGCGGCGCGGCGGGCGCAGCCACGGTCGGCGCGGCCGCAGGGGCGGGCTCCGCGCGACGGGAGAGGCCGCCGGCGAGGGCGAGGCCGCCCACGCACAAGGCGGTGGCGCCGACGATCACGGCGAAGACGGTCAGGCCGCGGGAGATGGGGCACCTCGACAGATCAACAAACGACGGGGGCAGCGGGCGGCGCTGCGGGGGATCCCCCCAGCGCGCGGCAATCTACCACCAAGCGCCCACCTGGACCGGACCCCGCCGCCGACCGCCTGGGCTACGCTGGCCGCCTGGAGGACCGGATGCCGCGTCAACGCCCCCCTCATGCCGACCGAGGCGCCGACGCGCCGCACCTGCGCCCCATCCACGCCCGGGCCGCCTGCAGCGCCGTTGCGCTGATCGCCCTGCTCACCGGCGGCGCGGCCCGCGCAGAGGACCCGCGCGCGGTGCTGTTGGGCAACTCCTACACCGAATTCAACGAGCTGGATCAGCGGGTGGCCGAGCTCGCGCGCACCAGCGTGCCGGCCTGGGGCGCGCTGACCGCCGAGCGGCTGACCTCCGGCGGCCTCACGCTCAACGACCACCTCGGACGGGCCACCAGCGAGCGCTCCGACAACCGGTGGTGGACCCAATTCGGCGCAGGGAGCCCGCCGGCCGCCTTGGTCACGCTCCAAGACCAGAGCCAGGTGCCCGGCTTCCCGGAGTCGCACCCCTTCTGGGCGGCGGACGCCGCTGCGGTGGGGGCTTTGGCCGACATCTCGGATCGTTTGGGCGCCCAAACGTTTTTGTTGGCGACCTGGGGGCGCCGCACCGGCGACGACGGCAACCCCGACCTCTACCCCGACTTTGAGACGATGAACGACCGGCTCGACGCCGGCTACCGTCGGTACGCGGAGATCAACGACCGGAGCGATCGGCCGATCTACATCGCGCCGGCCGGCCGGGCCTTCGCGAAGGTCCACGCCGACGAGCGCGCGGCGGGCCGCGACCCGCTGGCCGCCGACAGCCTGTTCACCGCCCTGTACAACGGGGACGGCAGCCACCCCCAGCCCATCGCCACGGCCCTGATCGCCGGGGTCATCGTGACCGCCGCCACCGGCTGGGGCCCCCGCTGGCAGAGCCCGCCGCCCGGGCTGAGCCTCGATGAGGTGGGGCCGTGGGTGCCGCTGGTCGAGGCGGTGGTCGTGCCGGACGGCGATCTGCGCTACCCCTGGGCCTTCGCCTGGGGGGCCAGCGTCAGCGACGCTGATCCCGCGGGCGCCAGCCGGATCATCTCGCACCCCCTGCGGTTGGAGACCGAGGTGCTGCCCGCGGGCCCGACCCGCCTCGCGGATGTCCAGCTGGGCGGCCAGCACCCCGAGGGCGCGGCCGGCGCGGGGCGGCTGTGGGTGCCCGCGGGCGCCGCCGCCACCGCATCGGGCCTCCGGCTCGGCGACGTGGAGGGCGCCTTCGGTGAGGTGGTGATCAACGGCGGAGAGGCCATTTTGGGCGAGCTGATCGGCGTCGCCGGGCGCTCGCGGGTGCAGGTGCGCGCCGGCAGCGCGACGATCGACACCCTCCTCCTCAGCGGAGACGACCCGAGCCCTCGCTTCGATCACAGCGTTGAGCTGTGGGGCGGCACCCTGACCCTCGGGGCGGCCCCGACCCTCCTCCAGGCGGGCGGCGCGCTCGGGGTCCCGGCGGGGAGCGCGGCGGGGAGCGCGGTGCTCGACACCTACACCTTCACCGGCGGCGCGCTGATCGTGCCCGAGACCGGCCTGGCAGCGCGGGTCGGGCGGTGGACCGCCACCGGCAACCTCAGCATCCAGCGGGATCTACCGTGCTCGCCCGAGATGGACGACCAGGTGCTCATTGAGGCCGAGATCTGCGCGATCGACGCGCTGGTCCTTGAAGCGCCCGCCGGCTGCCTGGCCGAGCTGGACCGGCGGAGCGACGGCGGCTGCAGCCTCGTGCTGCGGGGCGAAGGCGTGGCCGACAGCGGCGAGCCCGGGCCGGCCGATGGGGGCGAAGGGGCGCCCGGCGGGGACGGGGCGACCGACAGCGCCGCCACCCCGGACGCGGAGGACTCCGGCCTCAAGATCGTCGCGGTCTCGGACGGGGCCGGCTGCGGCTGCACGACCGCGCCCCCCGCGCGGGCCGCCCTCGGCTGGCTGGGCCTCGGCGGCCTGCTGGTGCTGGCGCGCCGTCGGGCCGCGCGCGCCGCTCAGTAGCGGGGCAGATTCGGCTCTACCACGTCGATCCAGCCGAGGATCCCGCCGTCGAGGTTGGTCACGTCGGTGTAGCCCTGGGCGACCAGGGCCGCGGCGGCGATGGCGCTGCGCGCGCCGCTTTTGCACTGCAACAGGATGGGCGCGTTCAAGTCGATGCCAGGCAGGCCCTCGGCCACCACCTGTTCGTGGGGCACGAAGCGCTCGGCCCGGGCGAGCTGGACGATGGCCCACTCTTGGGGCTTGCGCACGTCGATCCAGTGGGGCGCCCAGCCCTCGGCGAGCCGGGCGGCGACCGCTGCAGCGCTCAACCGCGCGAAGCCCTGCGCCGAAGCCTCCGCGGCCTGCCCCGGGGCCGGTGGCTTCGGGATCCCGCAGAAGGCTTGGTAGTCGATGAGGTGGGTCGGCGGCGAGAGCGTGGGGTCCCGCCGCAGCTTGAGCTCGCGAAAGCGCATGCTGAGGGCATCGTAGAGCAGGAGGCGGCCCGACAGGGTCTCGCCGACGCCGAGCAGGATCTTGAGCGCCTCGGTGGCCTGGATGCAGCCGATGACCCCCGGAAGCACGCCGAGCACGCCACCTTCGGCGCAGGACGGCACGAGGCCCGGCGGCGGGGGCTCGGGGTAGAGGTCTCGGTACTGGGGGCCGCCGCGGTAGTTGAACACCGAAGCCTGACCTTCAAACTTGAAGATCGAGCCGTACACGTTGGGCTTGCCGAGGAGCACGCAGGCGTCGTTGACGAGGTAGCGGGTGGGGAAGTTGTCGGTCCCGTCCACGACCACATCGTAGTGAGCGATGATCTGCAGGGCGTTCTCGCTGGTCAGCGCCACCGGGTAGAGCTCGACCTCGCAGCGCGGGTTGATGTCGAGCACCCGGCGGCGGGCGCTCTCCAGCTTTGGCTGTCCGAGGCTGGACGTGCCGTGGATGACCTGCCGCTGCAGGTTGCTCTCGTCCACCACGTCAAAGTCGACGATCCCGATGCGGCCGACCCCCGCGGCCGCGAGGTAGAGCAGCAGCGGTGAGCCCAGGCCGCCGGTGCCGACGCACAGCACGCTGCCGCCCTTGAGCCGGCGCTGCCCCTCGACCCCGATCTCCTCGAGCAACAGGTGCCGGGAGTAGCGCGAGAGGTCCGCGTGATCGAGCGCAGGGAGGCTGTCGACAGGACGCGCGGCGGGGTCGTGGGGCGGCGATGCCCCGCCGGCCTCGGGCCCGGTCACCGCGCACCGCCGGCGATGCTCGGCACGATGGTGAGCACCTCACCGCCGCGCAGGGCGGTCCGGTCGCCCAGGGGGAGGTGCCGCACGTCGTCCTCGCCCAGGTAGACGTTGACGAAGCTGCGGAGCTGGCCCGATTCATCCCGAAGGTGCCGGGCGAGGCCTGGGTAGGCATCGGTCAGGGCGCGGAGGGCGCCCACCACATCGGAGGCCGCCACCGAGACGGCGGTCTGACGGTCCACGTAGGCGCGGAGCGCGCTCGGGATCAGGATCTGCACAGGCACAGCGCACCTCCAGGCCGCCGGTGGCTGGGCGGCACATACACAACTGTTTGATTGGCACAACTGGAGCGTCTGCTCGCTACGACGATTGTGTTTGTACGGCCTCGGGCCCCGAGTCCAGCCGCTCCTCCAACATCTCGCTCCGATCTTCCGCGAGCCGCCAACATCGGAGGGCCTCGAGGGTCGGCGCGCCGACGACGCCGGACACCGACGCGATGAGGTAGCTGCGGCCGGGCAGCGCCTGGTCGCGGTCCTCGTCCGACCAGGAGGCGGGGTGGTCGGGGTGGCTGTGGTAGTAGCCGAGCACGTCGAAGCCTTCAGCTTCAGCGGCGGCCTCGGCCCGGGCCAAGCGGAGCCCGCTCACCACGAAGCGCCGGGCGGGGTCCTGCTCCTGCTCGTTCTCCAGCGGACGGGCCTCCCACACCTCCGCCGAGACCTCCGCGCGCGCCGCGCTGCCCAGCAGCAGCCCGACGACCTCGTGCGGATAGCCCCGCAGCGCGTGGGCCGCGAGCCGCAGCCGGGCCCCGGAGCGGAGCACCAAGCGGGTGCCCGAATCAGTGCTGCGACGGGCGCGGAGGCTCGACATCAGCCCTCCCTGCCGGTGCGGGGCAGCGCGGCGCCGCCGCCGACCGGCTGAAACAGGTGGGCGTCGGAGAGGTAGCGGTCGGCTCCATCGGGGAAAATGGTGACAATGACGCCACTGTCGAGCCTTCGGCCGACCTCGATCGCCCCCCACAGGGCCGCCGCGGCGCTCGGACCGACCAGGATGCCCTCCGAGCGACCGAGGCGGTGCAGCAGGCGCAGGCTCTCCTCGGTGGGGGCCGACAAGGCCTCGTCGGCCAGCCCGGGGTCGTAGATCGGCGGCACGATGCTGGAGGCCATGTGCTTGAGGCCCTCCAGGCCATGAAAGGGCCCGTCGGGCTGCACCGAGATGCAGCGGACGCTCGGGTGCACCTGCCGGAGCGCGCGGCTGACGCCCATGAAGGTGCCGGTGGTGCCCAGGCCGGCGACGAAGTGGGTGAGCCGGGGGCCGAGCGCCGCCCAGATCTCCGGCCCGGTGCTCCGCACATGGGCGCCCCAGTTCGCGGGGTTTCTGTACTGGTCGAGGTAGACGAGCGAGGGGTCGGCCGCGGCCAGGGCCCGGGCCCGGAGGATGGCGCCATCGGAGCCCTCGAGTGGGTCGGTCAGCACCACATCGACCCCGTAGGCCGCCAGCAAGGCGCGCCGCTCTCGGTTGGCGTTGGCCGGCAAGCAGAGCTTGACCGCGTAGCCCCGGGCGGCGCCGATCATGCCGTAGGCGATGCCGGTGTTCCCGCTGCTCGCGTCGAGGATGGTCATCCCTGGCCGGAGCCGACCGGATCGCTCCGCCTCGAGCACCATGTTCAGCGCCGCCCGGTCCTTGACCGAGCCGCCGGGGTTGGCGCCCTCGAGCTTCGCCCAGAGCTCGACCCCCGGCTTGAGCTCGGCGGCCGCCACCCGCCGCAGCGGCACGAGCGGGGTGCCCCCGATGCCGGCCAAGAACGGCCCCAGCGGCGGGCTCGCCACACCAAAGCGCTCTCCAGCAGGCCGCTCTCGCGCTTCGATCGAGGCGGGGGTTGGGGCGAGGGACACGGAGCGCTCCTGTACGCAACAGCCCCAACCCCTAGCCCATCTCCCCGCGGGCGGAAGGGGAGGCCACGGGGGCCCCGCGCCGGGCCTCGGGTCGAGGTCCGCGCCAGCTGCGCCGATTATTCCGGTTGTTCCTGGATCACCGGCGCCCCGTCCACCGCTCCAGCCAAGAACCCGCGGTAAATGGCCTGTGCGCCGTCATCTTCGAAGATCGCGAAATGGCCGTGCGCTGGGTACTGCAAGAGGCCCGTCGTCAGGGGCTCGCCGTCCCAGGCCCGCACGTTGCCGGAGGCCGGAAGCGCCCCGGTCGGCCGACCGCACAGCTTGAGGGCGCCCGTCCGCACGTGATCTTCGCCAAGGGGCGGGAGACGCGCCGCCCCTGCGAGGCTCTCCGCCGACCGGGGCGGCGTGTAGATGTCTTGCAGGCCCTCGAACATCAGCACCGGCATCGGCCGGGTGGGCCAGGGGGAGTCGTTGGCCGACCAAAGCGGGCCATAGACCAGCGGATCGCTGGCCTCGCCGAAGAGCTGCACCAAGCCGGCGATGGGGTGGAGGTCGTCGAGCGCCTCCTCGGGCGTGAAGTCGAGGAGGGTCTTGACCAGGCCCTGGATGTCGAAGTCGCCGGCGTCACGCTCCACGAGGCTGATCGCGAGCCCGCCGCCGGCCCCGGACAGCACCACGCCACCCACCTCCGGCGGGAAGAAGGGGGCCGCCATGGTGGCGATCTGCGCGCCGTGGGAGTGCCCGAGGTAGGCCATGCGCCGACCGTCCAGGCGGACCGAAGCGCCCGCGGCCCGCCCATCGACCACCTGCAGCGTGGTCGTCCGGCCCGCGAGGCGGTGCGCGAGGTGGAGGGCCTCGGCCGCGGCTTGCCGGAGGTTGGTGCGCCCGGCGGTCGGGTTCAGCACGTTGAAGCTCAGGAAGTCTTGCCCGCCGGTGGTGGCCCGGTCGCCGTGAAAGGGCAGCGAGATGCTGATCCCGGCGAGGCCGGCCTCGGCGAGCTGCCAAGCGAGCTCGCCCCGGTCGCGGCTGTTGGCGAAGCTCTGGTGGGTGGAGCCGGTGCCGTGGATGACGAGCACGACCGGCCACCCGGCGGCGGGCGCCTCTCCGGCGGGCACCGACACCGTGAAGCGCACCGTGGGGCCGCTGGCCGCGATGGGGTCGCCGTTCGCGTCGAAGGAGAAGCCGCCTTCCTCCAGCGCATAGGGGGCCTCGCCGTGCTGCCAGTTGACCAAGGAGACCCCGCCCTCGTAGGCCGAGTAGGCGCTGAACCGGAAGCGCTCGCTCACAGGCTGATCGAGGGGGCCGAGCGCCATCGCCTCGGTGGCGAGCGCGATCCGGGCCAGCTCGCCGTGGGGGTCCTGGGTGGTGAAGGTGACGGCGTAGGCGATGTCTTCGAGGTCGGCGCGCTCGGCGAACAGCACCGCCCAGAGGTGGCGGAGCCCAGCCTGGGGGCCGCCGTCCGGCGAGGGGTCGGCGGCGCCGTCGGGGGACCAGGGCGGACGCCAGCCGTCTGGCGGACGGGCGATCGATCGCCTGAGCACCAGCGCGTACTCGGTGCCGGGCTCCAGCACCGCGCCCCAGATCGGCGCGACGCTGAGCAGGCCGGCGGGCTGCCACCGGGTGGCCTCGGCGGTGATGCCCCAGCGCAGCGGGGTGCGCTGACCGCGGCGCGGGCTCCGGGGATCGACGTTGATCAGCGAGAGGCTCGCGTCCTTCGCCATCGAGCCGGCGGGCGTGGGCAGCGCCCCCTCGGGGAGCGCGCCGTCAAAGCGCAGGGAGAGGGGGCTCGTGAGGCCGAAGCCGTCGAGCTGGGCCGCCTCTTCGACATAAGCGGGCAGCAGGGCATAGTCATCGACCAGCGGGAAGTCGGAGAGGTCCGGCGCGCCGCCCACCCGCCGTCGATCGTCCGGGAAGGGCCGGTCGAAAAAGCCGTCCCCATCGATCATCACCGGCGGACCGCCCCCGACGGGCGCACAGGCAGAGACCGCGAGCAGCGCCCAGCCCCCGCGCAGGGCCGCGCCCAGCCCCACCGATGCCCCGCTCTGCGCGCCGCGCCCTGATCGCATGAGAGCCCCCGACCGGTCTTATCCGATCGAGGGCTCAGGGAGGGCCACGGGAGGGCCCCTCAGGGGCGGGATGCGAGGCGGCGCTCAGGCAGCCGGGGCAGGGCAGCCGGAGCAGGCCTTCAGAGGCCTTCGCCGAAGAA
>CANHON010000154.1 GCA_947462115.1 Deltaproteobacteria bacterium
CACCGCCGAGGCCGGCCGCAGTAAAACCAGCGGCCGCGCAGAGGACCGCCCCGACGTGGTCGAGCGGGCGATCACGCTGAGCGTCAAGGACCGGATGTCGGCCCTGGCCCTCGTCGAGCAGGCCGCCGCCGACAAGACCCAGCCCGGCGACATCCCCTGGGCTGCCCTCTACGCCGGCGAGCTGCGCCGAATGATCGGCGACCGCGCCATCGCCAAGGCCTGGTTTCAGACGGTGACCACCCAGTACGCCGACAGCGGGCTCAAAGACGCCGCGACCTTGGGGATCGCGCTCATCAACGCCGAGGACACGCTGAGCGGCAACACCGTCGCCACCCTGCAGCTCATCGCCGACAAGAACGTGCCGGACAGCATGAACGCCGACCGCTACCGGGTGCTGGCCCGGGACGCCTTCGAGCAGGGCAGCAACCCCACCAAGGTCCGGGAGTACGTCAAGAAGGCCCTCCAGTTCGCTGAAGGCGACCCGGCCATCCAGATCAAGGTGCGCGGCAGCCTCGCCGACCTGCTCAGCTCGGCCCAGCTCAGCGAGGCCACGGCCGACGGCGGGCCGGTGCCCGTCAACAACGAGCAGGACGCCATTCTCCGCATCCGCGAGGCGCTCAAGGCCCACAGGCCGGGCGAGGCCCAGCGCCAGGCCGAGGCCTTCTTGACCACCTGGCCAAACAGCGCGCGGGCCGCCGAGGTCAAGCTCCTGCTCAAGCGGGCGGCCAGCGGCGACAAGGCCGAGGCCGGCAAGGTGGGCGTGCTGCTGCCGATGACGGGCGGCTTCGCCGGCGTCGGGAAGCAGCTCCGGGAGGTCATTGAGCTCGCCAACCGCAACAGCGGCGGGGGGCTCAGCCTAGTCTTCGCCGACAGCCAGGCCGGCGACATCAAGGCCGCGGTGGAGCGCATGGTCATCGAGCAGGGCTGCGTGGCCATCCTCGGGCCCCTGCTCAAAGAGGACGTCATGGCCGCCGCCGCCGCCGCCCAGGGCCTGGGCGTGCCGATGGTCACGCTGAGCCAGGGCGAAGACCCGACATCCGCCGGCGAATTCGTGTTCCGCGGCTTCTTGTCGATCGAGGACCAGGTGGCGGCCCTGGTGGAGCACGCCGTCAAGGACCGCGGCTTCTCCAACTTCGCCGTGCTCTACCCGAGCAACGGCTACGGAGACACCGCGTCGGAGGCCTTTATCCGCGAGGTGAAGGCCCGGGGCGGCACCGTGACCAAGGCCATCTCCTACACCGCCGACAGCCGCGAGTTCCTCGGGCCGGCGCGCAGCCTGCGGGGCGGCCGCTCCAGCAACGACCGGGACCGCCCGAGCAGCCCGCTCGAGCTGAACATCGACGCCATCTTCATCCCCGACAGCTGGCAGACCACCCCGCTGGTCGCGAGCGCGCTGGCCTACGAGGAGTTTCCGGTCGGCAGCTTCCGTCCCCACCGCGGTCAGCGCCCGATCGTCTTGATGGGCCTCAACGGCTGGAACAACCCCAAGATCGTCGAGGCCGGCGGCCAGTACATGCGCCGCAGCGTCTTCGTCGACGCCTTCGACCCCGGCATCGACACCGCCGCGGTGACGGCCTTCGTCACGAGCTTTGAGAGCGCCCTCGGCCGCACGCCCCGCGTGGTAGACGCCTTGACCTACGACTCGGCCCTCCTGCTCTCCCAGGCGGTCCTCGCCGGGGGTGACGACAGGGACGCCGTTCGCAAAGAGCTGGGCCAAGCGGTGCTCAAGGCCCCGGTGGCCGGCGGCGCGCGCTTCAGCGACGATCGCCAGGTCGACCGCAAGCTCCTGATCTTCACCTTGGAGAGCAGCGGGATCCGCCCCTGGGCCCCGAGCCTCGACGAGCCAGAGTAGATCGCCCATCCCGCCGGATCGCAGCCCGCGATCGCGGCCCGCCGCCCTCCGCGGCTCCCCCCGTTCACCCAGCGCACCCATGCCCGATCGACCGCCGAGCGCCGAACCGGAGCCCCCCTCGTTCGGGGCGGGTTCGGCCACCGAAGACAGCGTAATCCAAGCCATTTTGCGCGATCGCCACCGGGGCGGCCCGACGCCGAGCCTCGACGTGGGCGATGACGTGGCCGTGCTCCCGAGCGGCGAGGCCGTCGGCGCCGACATGCTCATCGAGGGCGTCCACTGGGACGCGCGGAGCAGCGCTGAAGACGTCGGCTACAAGGCCGTGATGGTCAACGCCAGCGATCTCGGCGCCACCGGGGCCACGCCGCGCTGGCTCACCCTCTCCCTCGCGCTGCCCGACCCGCCCCCGATGGGCTGGGTGACCGGCTTCGCCCGGGGCCTGCACGCGGCCTGCGCGGCCCTCGACCTGCGCCTCATCGGCGGCGACACCACCCGAAGCCCCGGCCCGATCGTCGTGTCGATCAGCATGGGCGGCCCCCTGGCGCACGGCCGGGCGGTGCGGCGCAGCGGCGGCGCGGCGGGCGACCAGCTCTACGTCACCGGCGGGCTCGGCCAGGCCGCCGCCGGATTCTTCGGCGCCGATCCCAGCGCCGAGGCCCTCCGCCGCCCCCGCCCGCCCATCGCGCTGGGCCTCGCCCTGGCCGCAGCCCCGGCGGTCCACGCCATGATGGACGTGAGCGACGGCCTCTCCCGCGACCTCAGCCGCCTGTGCGCCGCCTCGGGCCTCGGCGCCGAGGTCTGGCCCGAGGCCCTCCCCCTGGGGCGGAGCGTGCCGGCCGGCCCCGATGGCCTCGCCTGGGCCACCGCCTGGGGCGACGACTATGCCCTGCTGGTCGCCATCTCCCCCGAGTGGGGCGCAGAGGCCCAGGCCCTGGCGGCGGCGCTCGGCGCCCCGCTGAGCCACATCGGCCAGCTCCACGCCGGCTCCGGCCTCCGCTTCCGCGGGACCGACGTGCCACAGCCGATCTTCGACCACTTCAGCGCGCCCCCGGCGAGCCCCCCATGCTGATCCAACCGAACCTGTTGCCCCTGCTCATCGGGAGCCTCGGCGGCGAAGCCAGCCCCACGCCGCCGGTGCCGAGCGCGGTCGCGGCGGTCTTGCTGCTGTGCTGCTCGGCCTTCTTCAGCGCGTCGGAGACAGCGTTGTTCAGCCTCCAGCCGGTGGATCGCCGCGCGATGGCCGACGACGGCAACACCCGGGTCGAGGCCATGCTCAAGTCGCCGCGGGCGACCCTGGCCACCTTGTTGATCGGAAACGAGACCGTCAACATCACCCTGTCCTCGGTGATGGCCGGCCTCATGCTGAGCCTCGCGCCCGAGCTGCCCTGGCTCAACCTGGTGGTGCTCCCGCCCATCCTGTTGGTGATGGGCGAGATCATGCCCAAGGTCTTCGCGATGCGGTTCAACCGTCGCGCCGCGGCCTTCGTCGCCCCGCCGCTGCGGATCTTCGGGCTCATCGTCACGCCGATCCGCTGGGTGCTCACCGGCGTCGCCGATCTCGCCCTGCGCATGACCGGCGGCACCACCGCCCACGAGGAGGCCGAGCTCCGCGAGGCCCAGCTCCGGGCGCTGATCGACGAGACCATCGCCAGCGGAAGCATCGGAGCCTCCGAGCACGAGATGCTCCACAAGGCCTTCGACTTCGGCGATCTCACCGTCAACCGCCTCATGACACCCCGGCCCGACATGCGCACCCTGCGCCTGAATGACCGCTGGGAGGACCTCCTCGAGCAGATCCGGCACGAGGGGCTCTCTCGGCTGCCGGTCTGGCACAACAAGGCCGACAACATCATCGGCATCTTGGTGGTGAAGTCGCTGCTGCCGGTGCTGCGCGCCGTTCACGCCGGCGAGCGCCCAGCCCCCACCGCCCGCGACATCCAGCGCATGCTGCTGCCGGTGCGCTTCGTGCCCACGACCAAGGCCGCCGAGGCCATGCTGCACGAGTTCCGCACCGAGCGCTTTCACATGTCGGTGGTGGTCGATGAGCACGGGAACGTCGTCGGGCTCGTCACCCTCGACGATCTGCTCTCGGAGCTGGTCGGCGACCTGCTCGACGAGACCGACATCGACGACCCCGAGGTCACGGCGCTGGGCTCCGACGTCTTTAGCGTCTGGGCCGGCATGGACATCGAGGACTTCGAGCACCGCTTCGGCGTCGAGCTGCCCGAGGGCGAGTACAACACCGTCGGCGGCTTCTTGCTCGACCAGGTGGGCGGCCTGCCCGACAAGGGCACCGAGGTCGTCTACAAGGGGCTGCTGTTCGTCGTCTCCGGCGTGGAAGACCGCCGCATCACCGAGGTCAGCGTGCGCCCCATCGGCCCACAGGCGGAGGGCAAATGAGCGACAGCCTCCTCGCAGCCGCCTTTGTCGTCTTGATCTTCATGGAGGGCTTCTTCTCCGGCTCGGAGATCGCCCTGGTCAGCGCCGACCGCCACATGCTCCGCGAGCAGGCCAGCCAAGGCCGGATCGGCGCGCGGCTCGCCATCAAGCTGCTGGAGAAGCCGGCCTGGGCGCTCGGCACCTGCCTCGTCGGCACCAACCTGAGCGCCATCTCGGCCTCGACCTTGGTCGCCGGCCTGGTCACCACCCGGCTCGGCCTGCCCGCCGCCGTCGCCGCCGCCTTCGTGGTGCCCTTGACGCTCACCTTCGGCGAGATGGTGCCCAAGGCCCTGTTTCAGCACCACGCCAATGTTCTGGCGCCGGTGGTCTCCCTGCTGCTCTACCCCTTGAGCGTGGTGCTGCGCCCGGCGCTGTGGGCGCTCGACCGGTTCAGTCACCTGATCGGCGGCGTGGAGCACGGCGCCAAGGGCATCAGCCGGCGCGAGCTGCAGCTGCTGCTCGAGGGCAGCCGCTCCCGGGATCTCAGCCCCGAGGACCGAAAACTGCTGTCCCGGGTGCTCGCGTTCAACGAGGGCACCGTCGAGGACGCGATGGTGCCGCTGATCGAGGTCATGGCCCTGGCGGACGGCGCCAACATCAACGAGGCGGCCAAGCGCATGACCGAGAGCGGCCACTCGCGGCTGCCGGTCTACCGCGACCGGGTGGACAGCATCATCGGGATCGTCCTCCACCAGGACATCATCGCCGCGCCCGACTGGAACCAGCCGATCTCCACCCTGCTCCGCGCGCCGATGTTCGTGCCGGAGACCAAGCGCATCGATCAGCTCCTGGTCGAGATGCGCCGCCTCAAGCAGCGCATGGCGGTGGCGATCGACGAGTATGGCGGCGCCGTGGGCATCATCACGATCGAAGACGTGCTCGAAGAGCTGGTCGGCGAGATCGAGGATGAGTCCGATCGACCGGACGCCCTGGTGCGCCGGGTGGGCGAGCGCGAGTGGCTGGCCTCGGGCCGCGCCGAGCGCGAGCACCTCGAGACCAGCGCCGGCTTGATCCTCCCAGACGGGGGCTTCGAGACGATGGCGGGCTACGTCCTCGCGGTGCTCGGCCGGGTCCCGGCGGCGGGGGAGCAGCTCACGGTCGGGCGCTTCTCGCTGACCATCATGAAGGCCTCCGACCGGGCCATCACTGAAGTTCGCCTTCGGCGAGAACGATGACGGGGCGGAGCTGACCGCGCTGCCCCGCGGGGCGCCGGTTTGACGGGCCAGCGCGGCCCGTGGTAGAAGCAGCCTCGCGCGATTCCCGCAATTCCCGCAATTTCTTCATGTCGGTGAGCAGGCAATGGCCAAGCAGCCCAGAGCAATCGGGATCGACCTGGGGACCACCAACAGCTGTGCCGCCGTCATGGACGGCGCTCGGCCCCGGGTGATCACCTACAAGGGCGGCGGATCCACCATCCCGTCGGTCTTTGCGATCGACGAGAAAGGCAACCAGCTGGTCGGCATCGACGCGAAGCGTCAGGCCCAGCTCAACCCCTCCAACACGGTCATGGCCAGCAAGCGCCTGATCGGTCGGAACTTCCACAGCAAGACCATCGATCAGGTGAAGCAGGTCTTCACCTACGAGATGTTGGAGGGCGAGAACAACGAGGTGCTCATCAAGGTGAAGGGCGAGATCTTCACCTTGGAGCAGATCTCCGCCGCCATCTTGTCGAAGATCAAGGAGGTCGCCGAGGAGTCGCTGTCCGAGGACGTGGAGCAGGCCGTCATCACCGTGCCCGCCTACTTCAACGACCGCCAGCGCCAGGCCGTGCGCAACGCCGGCAAGATGGCGGGCCTCAAGGTCCTGCGCATCCTCAACGAGCCCACCGCGGCGGCCCTGGCCTACGGCCTCGGCAAAAACCTCAGCCAGCGCATCGCTGTCTATGACCTCGGCGGCGGCACCTTCGACATCTCGGTCATCGACATCACCGACCGGGTCTTCGAGGTCATCGCGACGGGCGGCGACACCTTCTTGGGCGGCGTGGACTTCGACCGTCGCCTCATGAAGCACATCCTCGAGCGCTTCCTCGAAGAGCACGGCGTCGATCTGAGCTGGGACCGCGTGGCCATCCAGCGCATCCGGGACGCCGCCGAGACCGCCAAGATCGAGCTCTCGACGCGCTCCACCACCCGCATCCAGATCCCCTACATCGCGCGCACCGAAGAGGGCGCCATCGACATCGACGTCGAGCTCACCCGGGCCCAGCTCGAGTCCTTGACCCGCGACCTCATCGAGCGCACCCTCGCCACCTGCGACCGCATCTTCAGCCACGCCGGCACCACCAAGGACGACATCCAAGAGGTGCTGCTGGTCGGTGGTCAGTCGCGGATGCCGCTGGTGCAGCAGATGGTGGCCGACTTCATGGGCCGCCCGCCCAGCAAGGGCGTGCACCCCGACGAGGCCGTGGGCATCGGCGCGGCCATCATGGCCCACAGCCTGTCCGGCGGCTCCGCCGCGGACGTGTCCCTGCTCGACGTGCTCCCCATCCCGATCGGCATCAGCAAGGTCGATGGCTCGATGCACGTGCTGTTCCAAAAGAACGAGCGCCTGCCCGCCAGCAAGACCCGCACCCTCACCACCAGCAAGACCAACCAGCGGTCGATCTTGCTGCGGATCTACCAGGGCGAGAGCCGGATGGTGGCCGAGAACGAGCTCCTCGGCACCTTCGTCTTCAGCAAGATCCGCCCGGCCGCCAAGGGGGAGGTGCAGATCGAGGTCAACTTCTTCATCGACTCCGAGGGCATCCTCAACCTGACGGCGCGGGACAAAGAGACCAACCAGACCGTCGAGTCGACGCTCAAGCTCAACCAGACCAAGCCCAAGAAGAAGGCCGAGCCCGAGGCCGCCGCGCCCGAGGCCAAGCCGCGGCCCCTGTCGCCCTTCAACATGCCCCTGTCCTCGCTCATGCAGGACATCGGCGGCGGGAACGAGGGCGAGGACGACGCGCACGCCACGCCCGAGCCCCACACCGACACCCGGCCCGCCCCCGAGCTCAGCAAGCCGGTCGCGCCGGTGATCCCGGTGGCCGTGGCCCAGCCCGCGCCCGCCGAGGAGCCCCGCGGCCCGCTCGCGCCCCCCGTCGCGCCCAAGAAGAGCCTCTGGCAGCGCTTCCTCGGCTTCTTCGGCCTTGGCTGATCCGGGACCGGCCCGCTGCCCGCGGGTCCGCTTCGTCCTGGTGCGCCCGCGCTCCCCTGGCAACGTGGGGGGCGTGGCCCGGGCGGTGGCCAACCACGGCATCGGCGGCCTGGTGCTGGTCGATCCGCCAGCCTACGACCCCGACCTCGCCCGGTGGATGGCGCCCAACGCCGCCCACGTGGTCGAGGGCGCCGAGATCGTCGCGCGCGTCGAGGACGCCGTCGCTGACTGCGCTTTGGTGGTCGGCACCACCTCTCGGGAGCGCCGCTTTGGCTGGCCGGTGGTCGGCCCGGCCGAGCTGATGGCCCGCCTCGACCAGACCCCGGGCACAATCGCCGTGGTCTTCGGGCCCGAGGACACCGGGCTCAGCAACGAAGATCTCCGCCTGTGCGATATTTTGCTGAGGCTCCCCACGGCCAGCCACCCCAGCCTCAACCTGTCGATGGCCGCCGCGGTCATCGGGGCCTGGCTGATCGGCGCGCCGGAGCGCCCGCCACGCGCGCTCGGCCTCGCCGCGCCCCTGCCCGCCGGCCTCCGCGCCGGCCTGATGCACGACGGCATGGAGCTGCTGGCGCAGACCGACTACCTCCGCTCCCACAGCCCCGAACAAGCGCACAGCACGCTGTTTCGGCTGTTGGGCGGCCTGCAGGTCGAGGCCAGCCAAGCCGCGGCCCTGCGCGGGATGGCCAAGGCGATCAAGGCCCGAATGGGCGTCGCCTTCGCGCCCCGGGGCGGCTGACCGCGCCCGACCGACCGCTCAGGCCGTCGGCCGAACGACGAAGCCCGCGGCCCCGCCCGAGGGCGCGTCCCAGTGGGCCTCGACCGCGCGGACCGCGGCGGTGGGCGGGCCCCGGTGGCACCAAGCGACCAGCGCGTCCAGCGCCGACCGCGGCCCCTCGGCCACCAGCTCCACCCGCCCGTCGCGGCGGTTGCGCACCCAGCCGCTCAGCCCGAGGCGCTCCGCCTCCGCCGCCGCAGTGGCCCGGTAGTAGACGCCCTGCACCCGCCCCTCGACGAACAGGTGCACCCGCGCCTCGCGCCCATCGGGCCCCCCGGTCATTCGGGCGCCCCCGCCAGCAGCGCGAGCAGCTCGGCCTCGTCGATCACCCGCACCTTGAGCGCGACGGCCTTCTCGAGCTTGGAGCCGGCGTCGGCCCCGGCCACGACGAGGTCGGTCTTCTTGGAGACCGAGCCGCTGACCTTGGCGCCCGCCTGCTCCAGCAGCGCCGAGGCAGCGGTGCGCGAGAGCGTCGGCAGGGTCCCGGTGAGCACCACCGTCTTGCCCAACAGCGGCCCCTCCGCGGGCGCGGCCGGCCGGACCTCCGGCTCAAAACGCACCCCCGCCGCCTGCAACCGGGCGAGCTCGGACTGGTGCCGCGGATCGGCGAAGAACTCGAGGACGCGCCGCGCCACGTCTTTTCCGACGCCGTCCACGCCGAGGAGCGCGGCCTCATCGGCGGCGGCCAGCGCGCCGAGGCTGCCGAAGGCCCGCGCGAGGTCCCGGGCCGTGGCCTCCCCCACCAGCGGCACCCCGAGGCCGAACAGCGCCCGGGCCAAGGGCCGCGCCTTGCTGGCCTCGATCGCCGCGACGACGTTCTGCGCGCTCTTTTCGCCCATGCGGTCGAGCCCCATCAGGGCCTCGGCCGACAGCGCAAACAGATCGCTGGGGCTGCGCACGAGGCCCTTGTCGACCAGCTGCTTGACCAGCTTCTCGCCCAAGCCCTCGATGTCCATCGCCAGCCGACCGGCGAAGTGCTGCAGGGCGGCCTCAAGCTGGGCCCGGCAGCCGAGCCGGTTGGGGCAGCGCCAGGTGATCTTGTCGGGCTCGTCCGGGTTCGCCTCGCGGTCGAGGGCGGTGTCGCAGACCGGGCAGCGCTCGGGGAAGGCCACCGCCGGCCGGTCGGCGCGCTCCGGCTCGTCGATGACGGCGTCCACGCGCGGGATCACGTCGCCGGCTCGGTAGATCTCCACGAGGTCACCAAGCCGCAGCCCGCCCAAGAACTCCGGCTTGTTCCGCATCTGCTGCTCGTTGTGCAGCGTTGCGTTGCGCACCGTGACCCCGGCCACCCGCACCGGCGCCAGCACCGCCACCGGGGTCACCACCCCGCTGCGGCCCACCGAGAAGTCCACCCGGTCGAGGCGGGTCCGGGCCCGGGCCGCCGGGTACTTATAGGCCACCGCCCAGCGCGGGCTGCGGGTCAAGAAGCCGAGCTCCTCCTGCAGGGCCACCTCGTCGACCTTGACGACCGCACCGTCAATCTCGTAGGGCAGCTCGGCCCGCGCCGCGCCCAAGGCCTCGATCGCCGCCCAGGCCGCCGCCACCCCGAGGCAGCGCCGGTTGTGCGGGTTGACCTCGAAGCCGAGGTCCTTCAGCGCGCCGAGCAGGGCGCTGTGGGTCGGGGCCTCGAGGCCCTCGCCCGCCGAGTGGGCGAAGAAGCGCAGCGGCCGCTCGCCGGCGGCGCTGGGGTCGAGCTGGCGGACCGTGCCGGCGGCGGCGTTGCGCGGGTTCTCAAAGGTCTTGTCGCCGGCCTTGGCCCGGGCCTCG
>CANHON010000155.1 GCA_947462115.1 Deltaproteobacteria bacterium
CGCGCCGCGGGCCTCGAGGCCACTGAACCCGAGACGAACATGGTCTACGCCACGGTGTTCTCGTCGGAAGAGGCCCTATCGGCGCTCGCCGAGGCGGGGGTGCTCGCGCTGGCCGTGAGCCCCACCGTGCTGCGCTTCGTGCTCCACCTCGACGTGGACGACGACGGCCTCGAGCGGGCCTGCGCCGCCGTGCGCCGCCTGCGCCGGCCTTAGCTCAGTCGCAAGAGGCGACGCCGCCGTAGGTGATCTGCACCACGTCGCCCTCTTCGGGGCGGGTGCCGTCGGGCATGGTGATGGTGTTGGTGGCGGCGTCGTAGACCCAGCCGCTGACCACCACGCCGTTGAGCCGCACCTCGATCGAGCTGACCAAGGGGGTGCGCTCCAGGGTGAAGGAGGTCTGGGTGATGCTCGCGCTCGCGAGGCGCTCGAGGTTGACGGCGCTGGCCCAGTCGCTGCAGATCGACAAGAACTCGCCGCCCGTCGAGGTGACGGCCTCGTAGTAGCCGGTGCCCGGGTCGGCGCTGGCGCAGCCGCTCGGGTAGTCGCCGGCGATCGCGCTGATCTTGACGCGGCCGGCGTCGCCCTTGGCGGCCTGGATGCGGCCCACCAGCACGTCCCAGGTCTGGCCGGAGAGCCAGGCGCTCTGCTCGGGCTCGTCCGAGACGAGGATGATGTGCAGGGCGGCGTCTTCGCGGACGAAGCCGTAGTTGCAGTAGCCGGCCGCGCTCTTCTCGATGGCGTTGGCCGCCACGCTCAGCAGCGCCTCGGTGTAGCTGCCGCCGTTCTGGCCCACCTCGCGGGAGAAGGTGGTGTTGTAGCTGGCGACGGTCGGCGCGAGCACGCCGCCCTGGTTGCAGCCGTCGTCGCCGTTGGCCACGATGACCTGCCAGTCGGTGCTGTAGCCGCCGAGCAAGCTGATGAAGGTGCTGAAATTGCTGGCGAGACGCGCGGTGTCGTCGTCCATCGAGCAGCTCTGATCGACGGCGAACAGGATGTCGGTGGGCGGATCGGCGGGGATCTCCCACAGCTCCTCAAAGTCGCCGGCGAAGCGCCCGAGGCCGACCTGGGTGGCCGTGCGGCTGCCCAGCGGCTCGTTGCTGTCCACTTGCAGCAGGCCCTCGGCCGAGACGTTCGAGCTCGGGTTGAAGGCGAAGTCCACCGTCAGCGCCTCGCCCGGCTCCAGCGACACCGGCATCGAGGCGGTGGCGCCCATGCTGATCTCCGGGTCCCCGGACCAAGCGATGTTGCTGATCTCCAGGGTGTCGGTGCCGACGTTGCTCAGCTCCACCGGCATGGTCTTGGGGCAGCCCACGTAGGAGGCGCCGAAGTCGAGGGGGTCGGGGCTGATCTGGAGCTCGGGCACCGCCCCGCCGCCGAACAGCTCCACCTGCTCGATGGCCTGGTCCGGGTCGTCGGAGAACACGCTCAGCGTGGCGATCTGGTCGTTGGCGCCCAGCGGCACGAAGGCCACGTCCACCGTGACCTCGGCGCCCGGCGGCAAGACGGTGGGAATGGTGTCGCTGAGCACCGAGAAGCTGCCCGCGGCCTCGCCGTCGATCTGCAGGCCATCGACCGTGAGGTTGGTGGCGCCGACGCTGGTGACCACGAAGGACTGCACGGCGGCCTCTTCGCCGCGGCTGACCACGCCGAAGTTCAGCAGCTTGGGGCTGACCTCGATGCCCGGCCCCTCCCCGTCGCCGCCCTTCTGCACGGTCACGAAGCTCTGATCGCTGCAGCCAACGGCGAGCAGCACAAGTCCAGCCAAAGGGGCGCGCATCAGCAGCTCCAGACACCGAGGGGGGAATCATCAGGAGGATGTCAAATTCGGAGCCGACAGACAAGCCCCCCGCCGCGCGCCGACATCCACAGGACATCGGCCGCGACAGGGGGCCGGGGCGCCCGGCGGGGCTCAGCTCAGCAGGTCGGCGATCGCGGCGCGCTCTTCTTCGAGCTCGCGGGTGGTGATGTCGATCTTGCCCTGGGCGAAAGCGCCGTGCTTGAGGCCCTCAACGACGGTGAACACCCCGTCCTTGATGGTGACCGGGAAGCTGAACATCAGGCCCTTGGGCACGCCGTACCAGCCCTGGCTGGGGATGGCCACGCTCGCCCACTCGCCGGGGGCGGTGCCGTGGAACCAGGTGGCCATGTGATCGATGGCGGCGCCGGCGGCGCTGGCGGCGCTGCTCTGGCCGCGGGCGTCGATGATCGCCTTGCCGCGCTGGGCGACGGTCTGGATGAAGGTGGTGCTCAGCCACTCGGCGTCGATCAGATCGACGACGGGCACGCCATCGACGGTGGCGTGCAGGTAGTCGGCGAACATGGTGGGGCTGTGGTTGCCCCACACGACGAGGTTCTTGATGCTGGTGACCGGCTTGCCGAGCTTGGCGGCGAGCTGGGAAGCGGCGCGGTTCTGGTCCAGGCGGGTCATCGCCGTGAAGCGATCGGCCGGGATGTTCGGCGCGGAGTGCATGGCGATCAGCGCGTTGGTGTTGCAGGGGTTGCCCACCACGCAGACCCGCACGTCGGCCGCGGCGTTGTCGTTGATGGCCTTGCCCTGGGCGGTGAAGATCGCGCCGTTGACCTTGAGCAGGTCGGAGCGCTCCATGCCGGGGCCGCGGGGGCGGCTGCCCACCAAGAAGCACTGGTTGGCGCCCTTGAAGGCGACGTTGGGGTCATCGCTGATCTCGACGCCCTGCAGCAGCGGGAAGGCGCAGTCGAGCAGCTCCATCACCACGCCCTCGAGCTTGCTCATCGAGGGCGTGACCTCGAGCAGCTGCAGGATGACGGGCTGGTCCTTGCCGAAGCAGTCGCCCGAGGCGATGCGGAAAAGCAGGGCGTAGCCAATGTTGCCAGCGGCGCCGGTCACGGCGACACGAATGGGAGCCTTCATCGATCCTCCAATGGGCGGCACCAGGCGCCGCGCTTCAGGCGCGGGACGGCGAGGGGCCGCCCGCTGGGCCGCGGCCCCTAATCGCAGCGCGCCGACCTGGGCAGTCCAGGCCGGCGCGCGGGTTGATGCGATCGTTCACCGAAGGGGAGCGCTCAGAGCAGCGCGCTGCACTCGGTGGGGTCTACCGTAAAGTCAAAGGCTTGACCGCAGACCCGACAGCGAAAGTCCAGCCGGATGGGGATGGAGCTGACGCCCATGAACATGACCCAGAACTTGCCCCAGCCGGTGTAGGTGGGCTCCGGCGAGACCATGTGGTGCCGCCGGTCGTGACCACAGCCGCAGCGGGGGATCGCCGGGGCCGGTTCGGCTTCGGGCACCGCACCTTCGGCCACCGCGCCTTCGGCCACTACTTCTTGGCCTCTTCAACGTCTTTGCGGAGCTCGAACTGGCCGGTGACGTCGTTCACCGCGTCGCGGGACGACAGGTCGAAGAAGGTGAAGACGAAGAAGCTGGCCATGAACCAGAAGGTGGCCAAGAACGTGAAGATGTTGAACTTCGCGTCATACTTGAGGTGCATGAACCAGGCGCCGACCAGCGTGGCCTTCACGAGCGCCACGCCCATGGCGACCACGATGCTCTGCACCGGCGGCAGGCCCAAGTAGGACACCGCCACCGTCACGACCGTCAGCACCAGCAGGGCGCCGTAGACCGCGAAGTACACCGGGAGCGGCATCACGTGATGCTCAGCGTGCCCGTCAGCCGCGCCGTGCGCAGCGGGAGAGGAGGACATGGGGGCTCCGGCGCCGCTCAGCGGACGAGGTAGAGGAGGGGGAAGAGGAAGATCCAGATGAGGTCAACGAGATGCCAGTACAGGCCGACGTTCTCGACGGCGGCGTAGTTCTCGGGACCGAACTCGTCGCGCAGGGCGCGGAAGAGGATCCAGAAGATGACGCCGATGCCGATGACCACGTGAAGACCGTGCACGCCGGTCATCATGAAGTAGACCGAGAAGAAGATCTGCGGCGCGTTGGTGGCGGTGGTCTTGAGCTCATCAAAGCCGAACCACTTGCCGGGCAGCAGGCCCACGTGGATCTTGTGGCTGTACTCGAAGTACTTGATGATGAGGAAGCCGTAGGCGCCGGCGATGGTCGCCACCATCCAGGCCGCCACCTGCTTGTTCTGGCCGAGCTGCGCCGCGCGGACGCCGAGCGCCATCGTCAGCGAGCTGGTCAGCAGCACCACGGTGTTGATGGCGCCCATGACCTTGTCGAGCTGCTCCGCCGCCTCGAGCCAGGTGCCCGGGTAGAAGTAGCGCATGGACGCGTAGGCCATGAACAGGCCCGCGAAGAAAAGGAGCTCCTGAACCAGGAACAGCCACATCCCGAACTTGTTGGAGGCGTTCTGCTGCTCCATGTTCTTGAAGTGGTGAGCCTGGTACCACGGATGGGCGTGCCCGTGGTCGGCGCCGGCGGCTGTGCTCATCGTCGATTCCTCTCGACCGCCCGAAGGGGTCCGCTGAAGGCTGAAAAGGGGGCGACGGCGAGCGACCCGGAGGCCGCCCGCCGTGGGCGCGGCTCAGGACTGGGCAGCCCGGTGGGCGTCGTAGTCGTAGGGCCCGTAGGTGCAGATCACGTCCGCCTCAAAGTTGTGCTCCACCGGGGGGCTCTTGGTCTGCCACTCCAGCGAAGCGGCGCCCCAGGGGTTGCTGGGGGCCTTCACGCCCTTGAAGATGCTGTGGAGCAGGTAGGCGAGGATGATGAACAGCGACAGGCCGAACAGGTAGCTGCCCAGCGTGGACAGCTGGTTCCACATCTGGAACTCGGGCAGGTACTGGTGGTAGCGGCGGGGCATGCCCTGGCTGCCCGCGACGAACTGCGGGAAGAAGGTCAGGTTGTAGCCCACGAAGGCCAGGACCCAGTTGATCCGGCCGATCTTGTCGTTGAACATCCGACCGGTGATCTTCGGCCACCAGTGGTGCATGCCGGCGATGAGGGCGAAGAGCACGCCGCCCATCATCACGTAGTGGAAGTGCGCGACCACGAAGTAGGTGTCGTGGAAGTGCACGTCGGTGGACAAGGTCGCCAAGAACAGGCCGGTGAGGCCGCCGATCGCGAAGATCCAGAGGAAGCCGAGGCTGTAGAGCATCGGGGAGTTCCACTGGATGCTGCCCCGGTAGAGCGTGGCGATCCAGGAGCAGAGCTTGATGGCCGTGGGGATGGCGACCGCGAAGGTCAGCAGCGAGAACACGGTGCCCGACAGCTCCGACTGGCCCGACACGAACATGTGGTGGCCCCAGATAATGAAGCCGACCGCCGCGATGGCGATGGAGGAGGCCGCGATCGCCGTGTAGCCGAAGATGTGCTTGCGGCTGTGAACGGTGATGGTCTCGCTCATGACACCAAAGGCGGGCAGCACCATCACGTACACGACGGGGTGGCTGTAGAACCAGAAGAAGTGCTGGAACAGCACGGGGTCGCCGCCGAGGGCCGGGTCGAAGATACCGATCCCGACGATCTTCTCGAAGATGAGCAAGAAGAGCGTGATGGCGATGACCGGGGTCGCGAGCACCTGGATGACGCTGGTGGCGTAGATCGCCCACACAAACAGCGGCATGCGCAGCCAGGTCACGCCCGGGGCGCGCATCTTGTGCACGGTGACGATGAAGTTCAGACCCGTGAGGATGGAGCTGAACCCGAGGATGAAGGCGCCGGTGAGCGCCGCCACCACATTGCCGTCGGCCGAGGTGGAGCTGTAGGGCGTGTAGAAGGTCCAGCCGGTGTCCACGCCGCCCGTGACCAGCGTAAACACCAGGAAGAAGGCGCCCAGCAGGTAGATGTGGAAGCTCAGCAGGTTGAGCTTGGGGAAGGCCACGTCGATCGTGCCGAGCTGCAGCGGCAGCAAGAAGTTGCCGAGCGTCGCAGGGATGGCCGGCACCAGCACCAAGAACACCATGATGGCGCCGTGCAGGGTGAACAGCTTGTTGTAGACGGCGGCGGAGAACACGTCGCCCGCGGGGGTCAGCAGCTCGGTGCGGATGCCGAGGGCCAGCAGGCCGCCGACGAGGAAGAAGCTGAGGACGGTGACGAGGTACATCACGCCGATCCGCTTGTGATCGATCGTGAAGAGCCAGCTCATGAGGCCGCTTTTGGCGTTCAGGTAGGATGTACCTGGGGCGCCGTGTCCGACGCCATCGAGCGTAGAGGTGCTCATGTCAGTTCCTTGGGCGTGCGCCCCGCCGGAGCGGGGCGAAGGTGGCGTGGGGCAGGCCGCTTACTTGAGCGACTTGATGTATTCGATGAGCCCTTCGACCTGACGGTCGTCGAGCTGGCCCTGGTAGGGGGGCATGGAGGGCGGGTAGCCCGCGACCACCTTGGCGCCCGGCACCAGGATGGACTCGCGGAGGTAGCCCTCGTCGATGGTGACGGTGGCGCCGCCCTCGAGCTGCTCCACCGTGCCGAACTTGCCGTTGAGCCAGGGGCCGACGAGCTTGGTGCCGTCGATCTTGTGGCAGCCGGCGCAGCCCTTGCTCGCGAAGAGCTGGGCACCGAGCTCCGCGCCGCTGACCAAGCCAGAGGCGGCGGCCTTCTTGTGCTGCTCGAGCTTCCAGGCCTCAAAGTCGGCCGGCGACTTGACCTGGACCTTGCTGTACATGTAGCCGTGGCGATCGCCGCAGTACTCGGTGCAGAACACGTTGTGCTCACCGACCTCGGGCGCCTCGAACCACTGCTGGGTGTAGCGGCCGGGGATGACGTCGCGCTTCATGCGGAAGTCCGGCACGAAGAAGCTGTGAAGCACGTCGCGGCTGTTCATCACCAGCTTGACGGGCTTGCCAGCGGGAACGACGAGCGCAGCGTTGCACTCGATGTCGCGGCTGGGGTCCGTGACGCGGTCCATGCAGGCCGCGTCGGCGCCGGCCACCTCAAAGGAGGGGTAGTCCACGCCGTCGATGTTGGCGGCCGGGTACTGGTAGGTCCAGTTCCACTTCTGGCCGATGACCCGCACCTCCATCGCGTCGGCGGGGGGCACGGCCATGTTCATCCAGCCCTTGAAGCCGAGCCAGAACATCGCGACCAACAAGAAGGTGGGGAACACCGACCAGGCCAGCTCAAGGGTGTGGTTGCCCTTGATGACCGGGGTGACCTCCGCCTCGCCTTTGCGCCGGTACTTGATGGCCATCAAGATCATGGCCGCCATCAGCACCGCGAAGAAGACCGCGTCGGTGTAGTAGATGAAGTAGAAGACGTCATCGACATCTTGCGCATAGGTCGACGCCGCCTTCGGCATCCAGAAGGTCCCGCCCTCGGCGCGAGCCGCAGAAGCGGTCATCAGCGGCAGCAGCATGGTCATCAGGTGATACCTCCATTGGTACGGGCGCCGAGCTCCCGGCGCCACAAAACAAAACCGAGCCCGCCCACCAAAAGGAGGGTGATCGCCCCCCCGATGCGCATGACGCCAAAGGCGGCGGGCGTGTACTTGCCAATCGCGTGGTCATATTGGAAGCAGCTGAGCATGAGCTTCTCGACCGGGCTTCCCACCCGGCCGGCGGCTGATTCCATCAAAGCGAACTTGAGATCCATCGGGGGGTAGTTGACCCCGTAGAGGTAGCGGGCCACCGAGCCGCCGGGCGCGAGGAAGGTCACCACCGCGGGGTGCGCGAACTGGCGGCTCTTTTCGTCGTAGCGGTAGCGAAAGCCCACCGCGTCGGTGAGGGCGGCGATGGTGGCGGCGTCCGCCGTCAGGAAGTGCCACTCGACCTCGCCCTTGCCGAGGCTCTCGAGGTAGGTCTGGCGCTTCTTGGCGGCCAGCGCGGCGTCTTCGCTGGGGTCGATGCTCACGGTGATGACGCGGAACTCTTGGCCCGGCACCCAGTCCAGCGCGCGGAGGCCGTCGAGCACGGCGTTGAGCTGCAGCGAGCACAAGGTCTCGCAGGTGAAGTAGTTGAGCGTCAGCAGCACCGGCTTGTCGTCGGTGAGCAGCGCGCCCAAGCGCACCGGCGCGCCGGTGTGGCTGCGCAGCTCGAGGTCGAGGTTGAGCTGCTGGCCGAGGTGCTCATCGACGCCCACGTCCTTGAGCTCGGCGGGCACCGTGGCGGCGGCCACGAGCGAGTCGTTGAGACCGCCGCTGCGGAGCGGAGCGTCCTGCCCCCACGCCACCGGCGCTGCGCCCAGGGCGCAGAGCAAGGCGACCGGGGCCAAGGCCCGCCGCGCGGCTGCGGCCCAGCCAATCACTGGGCGCTGGCCCGCGGAACGGTGGTGACGCCGTCGGCGTAGCCCTTGTTGGCGAGCTCCTGGCTGAGCTGCGCGTTGAACAGCTGCACGGCCAGGATGACGAGGCCGACGATGACCACGGTGACGGCCAGGCCGAGCCGGGCCAGCATGCCGGTGGGCACGGTGTCGGGCTCGACCTCCATCGCGCCGTGGTGGCGGACCGGCGGCACGTAGCCGGGCGGGTAGCCGATCACGACCTGCTCGAAGTCGCCGCCCTCGTCGGGGGCGAGCGTGCCGCTCTTGAAGCCCTTGACCTTGGAGCCGGCGATCTCCCCGAAGATGGAGGAGAAGACGGCCAGCAGGACGTTGGCGACCACCGGCAGCGTGAAGGACAGACCGATGGTGCAGGTCATGCCGAAGATGACGTAGACGGTGACCAGGAGCGATTGTGGCATGGGATCCTTCTGGGTGGCCCCCGGGAGCGGGGCGCGGGGCACGCCTCGCGGCGCGCGGCGACAGAGGAGCGGGCAGGGTCAGAGCAGCGTAAA
Source organism: Deltaproteobacteria bacterium (assembly GCA_947462115.1). GTDB lineage: Bacteria > Myxococcota_A > UBA796 > UBA796 > UBA2385 > JAEUKK01. The sequence continues at coordinate 8,646 of CANHON010000155.1, forward strand.
GGGGGCCGTTTTGGCGGCGGCGTGCCGGGCAGCCTGCGCGGCGAGGGGGCGGTTCAGCGCGGGCGAGCGATGATGCCCAAAGAGCGAGGACGCGGGGGGAAGCGGGGCACTCCCCTGCCGATCGGGGGAGGAATGCGGGGCATCGTTGCGGTGTTTGGGCCCGCGCCGATGGTGAAGATGCGCCCGCTCGCACCCACCGCCGGCGGCGCGCGGGTGGATGCGGGTAACCGAAGGGGCCGCAGCACGTCAACACGGACCGCGCGGGGCAAGGCAGCGCCCTGCGGCAGGCCGTTCCCCACCGCGGCCCGGGGCCCGGAGCGCGGGGTCCGCCCCGCCGCCGCCGACCCTTCCACCGCTGCCTGAGGGCATTGGCTAGCCCAGCCGGCGCGCCGCACAAGGGCGGGGGCGCAACACTAGGGGCTAGCTCCTACGTCTTCTTTTCAATTCGCCGCGCCCAGACCGCGAGCCGAGGACGCGGGCCTTGACAGGCCGATCGGCCGGGGTGACAGAGGGCCGAGCCCCGGGGCCCAGGTCTGGCCCCCAGGCCCTCCCGCCGCCGCCGCGGCCCTCCCCTCCCCTCCCGCGCCAGACCGAGGCGGGGTTGAGGCTGCACCGATGGGCTCCCTCTCGATGGGCACCACCTCCCCCGCCGCCCGCGACGCCCGCGACGAGCCGATCGTCGACACCGTCGAGGAGCCGATGGTCGCCGTGGCCGACGCCTCGGGCCGCACCCCCTCCGCCTTCGCCGATCTCATGTCGCTCACCAAGCCCCGGCTGTCGGCGCTGGTGCTCGTGACGGCCGGCGGCGGGCTCTGGCTCACCGACCGCGTGGTGCCCACCAGCGTGGCCCTCGCCGCGGTGCTCGGGACCATCGCCGTGGTCGGCGGCGCCAACGCGCTCAACTGCTACCTCGAGCGCGAGACCGACCGGCACATGGCCCGCACCCGCAGCCGGCCGCTGCCCGCTGGCCGCATGAAGCCCAACGTGGCCCTGGCTTTTGGCGTGGTGCTCTCCTTGATCAGCGTGCCCGCGCTCACCTTGCTCACCTCCCCCCTCGCGGGGCTGCTCGCGGCGATCGCCCTGCTCAGCTACGTGCTGGTCTACACGCCGCTGAAGCGCAAAAGCTCGATCTCCACGTTGATCGGCGCGCTCCCGGGGGCCCTGCCGCCGCTCATCGGCTGGACCGCCGCCACCGGCACGCTCGACCCCGGCGGCCTCATCCTGTTCGCCATCCTGTTCTTGTGGCAGATCCCCCACTCCTTGGCGATCGGGACCTACCGGCAGACCGAGTACGAGCAGGC
>CANHON010000156.1 GCA_947462115.1 Deltaproteobacteria bacterium
ATCGGGGCGGAGCCCGCCCTCTTGGAGCAGCCCGGACACCATGACCTCGGCCATGACCCCCGCGCCCACAAAACCGTACTGCACGCCGCCCTCGGCGATGGACTGAGACATGGCTGCTCCCTCTCTGTGAAATAGGGAGCCGCTCTATCCGACAGCGGGCCGCAGCGCCCGGCCAAGCTCCTGCATCGTATAGGGTTTACCCACAAACTCGTCCATGCCCGCGGCCAAACCTTTGGCCCGGTCCTCCGGCCGAACATTGGCGGTCACGCCGACGATCCGGGTGCGGACCCCCGCGGCCCGCGCCCGTCGGGTGACCTCCACCCCGTCGAGCCCAGGCAGCTGCCAGTCCATCAAAATAACGTCCCAGTCACCGCCCGCTAAAATGCGCTTGAGCGCGCCGGGCCCGTCTTCGGCGAGGTCTACGGCGTAGCCGAGGCGCTCCAACATCTGGGTCGCTACATACTGGTTGACCGGCATGTCTTCGACCAACAAGGCCCGCTGGGTCGCAGGACCGAGGGCGGAGGCCCGGGGCGTCGGGGCCGGCGGGGGCGCGGCGCCGGTGGGAAGCGCTGCTGATTGGCTGGAGCACTCCGACGAACGAGGCAGTGGCTGCGCCGCGACAGGCAGCTCGGCGGCCCGCAGGGGAAGGCGCAGGGTGAAGGTGCTGCCCTCGCGTGGGCGCGAGTCCACCGTCAGCTGGCCCGCCATCATCGCCACGAGGCGGCTCGAGATGGCGAGGCCGAGGCCCGTTCCGCCGTGGCGGCGCGAGGTGCTCGCGTCGGCTTGGGTGAAGGGCTCGAAGATGCGCGCCTGGGCTTCCACCGGCACGCCGATGCCGGTGTCGCGCACTTGCCACACCAGCGCGCCGTCCTGCCGCTCGACCCGCACCTCGACGCCGCCTTGGTCGGTGAACTTGACGGCGTTGCCGACCAGGTTCAGGAGCACTTGGCGCAGACGGGTGGGGTCGCCGAGGGCGGCCATCGGCACGCCCGGCTGAACACTCCCGCGTAGAAACAGCCCCTTAGCAGCGGCGGTCTGCTCGAAGAGCCGGAGCACATCGGCCAGGACCGCCTCGGGCGAATAGGCGAGCTCCTCGAGCACGAGGCGCCCGGACTCCACCTTGCTGAGGTCGAGGATGTCGTTGAGCAGGCTCACCAGGGTGCGGCCGCTCTCGTGGATCGTGCGGAGGGTTCGACGCTGTTCGTCGTCGAGCTTCTCGCTGTGGAGCAGCACCTCGGTCAGGCCCAGCACCCCGTTCATCGGGGTGCGGAGCTCGTGGCTCATGTTCGCCAAAAAGGTGCTCTTGGCGGCGTTCGCGGCGTCTGCGGCCTCGCGCGCGGCGTCGGTGGCCCGGCGCTGCTCCGCGTTGAGCGAGTTGAGGAAATAGCCGACGCCCGCGATGTAGCCGACGAGCAGCACGAGGTTGAGCGTGACGGGCACCGGCTGGTAGTAGATGAGCAGGCTCTCGCGGTCGAGCAGGCCGGCGAGCTCGCCCGCGCCGAGCCCACCGATCGCGAGCAAGGCCAGCCCGGCCCAGATCCCCGCCCGCCGGTTGTCGAGCAGCGCGATGGCGATCAGCGGGAGCGCCGACAGGATCGGCGTCACGGGGCTGTAGAGCAGCCCGCTCGGCACCGCCGCCGCGAGGATGCCGAGGTAGCCCACCCCGAGCAGCAGGTGCGTGGTCAGGGTGTGCCGGTTGTAGCGGCGGTAGGCGAGCAGCATCACCACGAAGGCGGCCGTGGTGCTCGTGGAGATGGCGAACAGGCCCCAATGACCGCGGGAGGCCTGCACCGCGCTGTTCCAGGGCACCGTCGCCGCGATGAGGAGCAGCATGGCGACCAGCAGGCGCGCCTGCCGCAGCTCCATCGGATCGGCCCGCCGCGCCTCTGGCACAAAGCGGTCAAGCTGTCGCAGGAACCATGGTGGCATCGCCCGGCCGCCTCCCTCCCCCTGGGTATCGGCCCGCGGCCGCCGGGGGGCGAGCCCAAGGCCGAGTTCGCGCCAAATTGTGTTAGCGTTGCACCCCCAAAAAAGGCTACGGCCCGACCCAGGGGGGTCAGGCCGAAGGGGGCGTCGGGTCGCGGCTCAGAGCGCCGGGAGGATCAGCCCGACGCGCTCAGCGGTGAACACCGCCTCCAACCGCAGCTCCTCGTCGATCACCAGGCCGCCGAGCGCGCAGCCGGCGCCGAGGCTCCAGCTCACCGCGCCCTCCTCGATGGCCTCCTCGACGAAGACGCCGGTCACCGCGCCCACCGCGAGGCCCCCGCAGGCCGGATCTTCGCCCGCGTAGGCGGCGAAGGACCCGTCGTCCGCCACCACGCCGAGCAGGCGATCGCCGAGCTGACCCACCTCCAGGTCGCGGTTCACGATCTGGATGGCCGCCCCCTCGTCCTTCCACAGCTGCACCACCTGGACCGAGCCCCACAGCGCCTCGTCGGGGCAGAGGGCCTCGGCGTCCTCGCACAGCACGTCAAAGACGAAGACCCCCTCGCTCAGCTCCACCTCGCTCCCGTCGCCTGCCTCGATCTGGGCCACCAGCTCGCCGCCCTCGTAGATGTTCCACGTGGGCTCGTACTCGACCGCGTAGCTCCCGGCGACATCGCCCGCGCCGCCGAGCGCCGAGCAGCCCGCGGACAGGGCGGTGAAGGTCGAGAGCAGCAGGCCGGCGGGGAGGGTCGAGCGGGGCATGGGGGCTCCTTGGGCGACGGCGCCGGGCAAATGAGCGACGAAGATGGCCTCCTGTAGACCATTTTCGCCCAGGGCTCGGGCGAGCCTCGGACGCCGAGGCCCCGCCGCTATTCGGCCTCCACCTTGGAATGGCCTTGCAAGCCCTTGCCCGCCGCGCGGGTTCCGGGCGCGCAGCATCAGGGGGCAGCGAAGACCGGCGAGACCAGCTGACCGGTGAATTCAGTCTCCAAGCGCACCTCCTGGTCGATCACCAGGCCGCCGATCGCGAGGCCCGGCTGGAGGGTCCAGGCGACGCGGCCGCCGTCGATGAAGCCGTCCACGAAGGTCCCCGAGAGGCTCGCGTTGGCGAGGTATTGGACGTCCCAATCCGCGCTGCTGGCGAGCTCGAAGGCCCCATCGGGCTCCACGATGCCGAGGCGGACGTCCGCGATCTGTCCGACCGAAGGGTCGCGGTTGTGGGCCCAGAGCACCGGCCCCCAGCCCTCCAAGTAGCTGATCTCGACAGCGCCCCACAGGGCCTTCTCGGGGCAGAGCGGCGCCGCCGGCTGGCAGAGCGCGTCGAGGTCGAGCGTGCCCTCGCTCAGCGCCACGCCGCCCGCCTGCCCAGGCATGACTTTACCCACCAGCACGCCGTCCTCGTAGACCTTCCAGCCGGGGCTGTAGCGGAGCGTGTATTCGCCCGCGGCCTCGGCGTAGTCCGGCGGCTCCGGGGTGGGCGCTTCGCCGCAGGCCGTCGCGAAGGCAGCGGAGGCGGACAGGATCAGGGCGGAGGGGCGGATGGCGTGGGGCATGGGCGCTCCTGTGGGAGGCAGCGCCGCCGTCGGGGGGCGAGCCTCCACCCCGCGCCTGCGCCGCGCTGACCGGCGCGCCTACGCCGCAAACCGCCCGTTCATTCGGCCACTCCGGCCGATTGTTCCTGCGCGGGCTAGCCCACGCGCAGCCCCCACACCTCGCGCGCCGCCGCCGCCAGCTCCTCGCGGAAAGCGGGCGCGGCGATGCGGATCAGGGCCTGGGCGCGCTCAGCCAAGGAGCGGCCGCGCAGCTCGGCCACCCCATGCTCGGTGACGACGGTCTGCACGTGGGCCCGGGTGGTCACCACGCCGGCGCCCGGATCGAGCAGCGGACGGATCCGCGAGACCCGCCCGCCCGCGGCCGTGGAGGGCAGCGCGATGATCGCCCGGCCGCCCTCGGAGAGGCTCGCCCCGCGCATGAAGTCCATCTGCCCGCCCACGCCGGAGTAGATCCGGGTGCCGATGCTGTCGGCGCAGACTTGGCCGGTCAGGTCCACCTGGATCGCGCTGTTGATCGCGACCACGCCGGGATTTTGCCGGATGATGCTCGCGTCATTGACATAGGCGATGTCGAGGAAGGCGACTTCGGGGTTGTCGTCCACGAAGTCATAGAGGGCCCGGGTGCCCATCACGAAGCCGGTCACGATCTGGCCGGGCCGCTTGCGCTTGCGCCGGTTGTTGATCACCCCCGAGGCGACCAAGGGCAGGACGCCGTCGCTGAACATCTCGGTGTGCACGCCGAGATCGCGGTGGCTGTGCAGGCAGCGGAGGGCGGCGTCGGGGATGGCGCCGATGCCCATCTGCAGGCAGGCGCCGTCGGGGATGAGGCCCGCCACGTGGGCGCCGATGGCGCTGGTCACTGCGTCGGGCGGCGCCGGCGGGTGCTCCGGCAGGGGGCGCTCTTCTTCGTAGACGACGTGCAGCGCGTCAAAGGCGACGCGGGACTCGCCGTGGGTGCGCGGCATCGCCGGGTTGATGTGGGCGATGACGCGGTCGGCCATGTCGAGGGCCGCGCGGGTGGCCTCGACCGAGATGCCCAGCGTGCACTGGCCGTGGCGATCGGGCGGGCTGACCTGAACGAAGGCCACGTCCACCGGCTGCTCGCGGCGCCGGAACAGCCGGGGGATCTCCGAGAGGAAGATCGGCACGTAGTCGGCGTCCCCGCGGTTCACCGCCGCCCGGGTGGGCGTGCCCACGAAGTAGCAGCGCTGCCGGAGGCGACCCGCGAGGCGGGGATCGTCTAGGCGGGCGACCCCCTCGGTGTGGAGCTGCAGCAACGTGAGATCAGTGAGCTGGTCGTCATTCAGGAGGCGTTCGGCCAAGCCGTCGAGCAGCACAGTCGGGGTGCCGGCCATCGACTGGGTCCAGATGTGATCGCCAGACCGCAGGGCGGCCATCGCCTCTTCGGCGCTCCGGGCGCGGATGGGCATTCGATGCTCCCGAGGGATCCGCGCTTGGGGCCCTGCGCGCGGCACCGTCGCCGGTCAGGGGTCGCGGATCCAGCTCTCGAGCTCAGGTAGCGCCGCGTCGGCCAAGGTGTCGAGCAGCCGCCCGGCGTCGGTGTCGGCGTGGATCAGGTCGACGTGCTGGTCGCGGATGAAGCCCTCGGCGTTGGCCCGCCGGAGGAAGGCCAACAATGGGTCGTAGAAGCCATCGCTGTTGAGCAGCCCCACCGGCTTGTCGTGGAAGCGGAGCTGGGTCCAGGTGGTGACCTCGAACAGCTCCTCCAAGGTGCCAAAGCCGCCGGGCAGGGCCACAAAGGCGTCCGAGAGCTGCATCATCATCATTTTTCGGGCGTGCATGCCCTCGACCACGAACAGCTCGGTGCAGCCGGTGTGGCCGAGCTCGTGCACCATCAGCTTTTGAGGGATCACCCCGAAGACCCGCCCGCCGCCGGCCAACATCGCGTCGGCCACCTCGCCCATCAGGCCGACCCGGCCGCCGCCGAACACCAGATCGATGCCCCGCTGCAGCAGGGCGCCGGCCATCTGGCGCGCTGCGATGCGGTGCTGCTCACCGATCTGGTTGGAAGATCCGCAGTAGACGCAGACGCGCCGGATTCGGCGGATCGGGGCGAGGTCAGACGACACGCGCGCTCCAGGCTCAGAGGCCAAAGCGATGGACGAAGGCGTCGGTCGTGCCGTAGAGCGTGCGCACGTCGCTGCCCCCGGTGAGGGAGCACTCCATATCGCCGCCCGCCGTGCCCGAGAAGTAGGCCGCGTCGCTGCTGAGCGCGAGGCCCCGGCAGCGGTCCTCGGCCTCGGCCCCGCCCACCCGGTAGCCGGACGCGCCGACAACCGAGCTGTCAAAGCTGGCGAAGAAGCAGTCTTCAGTGCCGAACGGATCGATAGTGATGCCGCCGCCGAGGTCGAGCACCCCGCCGTAGCTGCCCACCGCGAACAGCTGGCCCACCGGCGAGACCGAGAGGCCCGTGACCTCGTCCCGGCCCTCGGTGGACAGGCGCCGCACGTTGTAGACCGCGCCGTCGCCGCCCACGCTGAGCAAGATTCCGTCCTGGTTGACCGCCGCCGGGAACTCGAAGGGGGTGCCCTCGTAGGCCCCGCCGATGAAGATGAGGCCGCCGAGCGCGCCCACCGAGGTCGCGCGGAGGGTGTCGCCGGCTTCGCCGATCTGGGCCAGGCTGGTGACGGAGCCGGTCGCGGCCGAGATGCGCGCCAAAAAGATGTCGGAGACGCCGGTGGCGGTGATCGGCGCGCTGGTGAGCGTCGCGACCGAGGCGGCCATCGTGCCCTTGAAGGTGCCCACCACCAGCAGATCGCCGGAGTTGGAGAAGGTCATGTCGGCGATCTCCACCGAGCTGCTCGCCCCGGCCGGCAGGACCGTGGCCCAGCGCAGCAGACCCTCGGCGTCATAGCGCGCCAAGAAGCCGCTCTTTGGGTTGGGCGCGTTGATGAACTCCGCGTCCTCCGGGGGCGCGCCGGGGTTCACCATCATGTTGGAGCCGAAGCCGCCCGCGACGAACAGGTCGTCGGTGGAGGCGAGGGCCGCGGAGATCCGCTCGTCGTCGGTGCCGCCCATGCTCAGCGCGTAGATGGGGTCTCCGGTCGCGTCAAAGCGCGCGAACATGGCGTCCTGGCCGCCGGCGCTCTCCCGGAAGGTGCGGACACCTTCGGGGTCGAAGTGGACGGTGCCCTCCATCCAGCCCACCGCGAAGGTGTCACCGCCGCTGCTCGCCGAGAGGTCGGTGATCTCGAGCTCGGCCGTGCCACGAAGCAGGGCCGCGGCCACGACCTCGCGGCTGCTGTTGAGGTGGAGAACGCCCCAGTTGGCGGTGCTGTCGTCGCACTCCACGCCGAGCTCGGGCCCGGTGTCGGCGGTGGCCCGGCCGTCGGCCCGCACCGCCACCCGCGGATCGCCGTCCACCACCACCAAGGGGCCGCCCAAGGCGCTCACGCCGCGCCCGGCGATCAGCACGGGCCAGTCGGCGCTCGCGGCGCGCACGTCCTCGTCGATCTCGGTGTCGCAGTCGTTGTCGATGCCGTCGCCGAGGTCCTCGACGCCCGGGTTGATGGCGGGATCGGTGTCGTCGCAGTCGGGGCCGCCGGCCTCCGCGCCGGGGTAGCCGTCCACGTCCAAGTCGTTGAGATCTCCACGGAAGCAGTCCTGGTCGATGCCGTCGTAGGGGACCTCGTCGGCGCCGGGGTAGACCGTGGGGTCGTCCGGATCGCAGTCGTTGGAGTCGGTGATCCCGTCGCCATCGCTGTCCGGGTCGGCGCCGTCCCCGCCGCCGTCGGCGAGGCCGCTGTCGGTGCCCCCGTCGGCGCCGTCCGCCGCGCCGCCGTCTGCGCCGTCCGCGCCGCCGCCGCCGGTCTCTTTGCTGTCCCCGCTGCAGGCCACGATCGGGAGGAGGAGGGCGGCGATCAAGATCGAGCGAGGGGTGCGTTGAAGGCAGATCATGGGGGCTCCATCGGGCGAGGTGGACTTCACCTGGGAGCCTACCAAAAGGCGGCGCCGGCCGCCCCCATCCGAAGCGCCCCGCCGCTCCACCATGCGAATGTGGCAGCATGCCCGCGGAGGACGCCCATGCGACCACGCCTTGATCTGCTCCCCATCCTCACCCTGGTGCTCGGCGCCTGCACCGCCAGCAGCAAAGACAGCGCCTCGACCGCCAGCGGCTCCGACGGCGGCGCGGACGGCGCGGCTGACGGCGCTTCCGACGGCGCCGACGGGGCCACCGCAGACGGGGGCGGCGACGGCGCGGCCCTCGTCACGAACGGGGTGGCGCCCGACGAACCGCTGCCGGCGCCGGACTTCACCGCCACCAACCGCGACGGGGCGGCCCGGGACCGCGAAGATCTGCTCGGCCAGCCCACCGCCATGTGGTTTTTCCCCGCGGCCACCACGGCGGGTTGAACGGTCGAGGGTTGCGGGTACCGCGACCTCCAGGACCAATTTGACGCGCTGGGCGTGCAGATCGTGGGCGTGAGCTTCGACTCCCCCGCGGTGAACCAAGGCTGGGCCGAGGACGAGGGCTTCGGCTTCGAGCTGTGGACGGACGGCCCCGAGCGGACCCTCGCCCTGACCTATGGGGCGGCCCGCAGCGCCTCGGCCGCGGTGCCCATCCGGCGCACGGTGCTCCTCGGCGCCGACGGCGAGCTGCTGCTGGAGTACACCGTGACCAACCTGGGCACGCACCCGGCCCAAGTGCTGGAGGACTGCGAGGCGCTGTTCGGCCCCTGAGCCGGCGGCCTCGCCCCGCGGCGCCCGGCTGTGCCATGCTCGGCGCAGCCCGGAGCCCGCATGTCTCGTCCCAGCCCGCTGAACCGCCCCGTCCCGCCCGCCCTCGGGCGGCGCCCCCTGCGCGCGCGGGCGGCCCTGTTCGCTGGACTCAGCCTGAGCGCGCTGAGCCTGTCTTGCGCGGGCGGCAAAGACGCGCAAAATAGCGACGCTGAGGCCAATGACAGCGGTGAGGCGCCGGAGCCCCGGGCGCTCGATCGCCTGTGCCCCGGCGACGCGGGCTGCGAGGGCAACGAGGGCCCGCTGCTGGCCGGCGTCGCCAAGCGGGACCTCACCCCCTGCTTTGAGGGCTGGGAGGACCTGGAAGGTGACGGGACCTACCGCGCGACCGAGGACCCGTTCTTGGACTGCGGCTGCGACCGCCTGTGCCCGGACGACCCGGGCTACGCCGGCCCCGATCGCGGAGAAGGAGACGGGATCTTCCAGGCCGCCTGGATCGCCGGCTTCGGTCAAGGGCGGCCCGCCGCCTCGGTGCACGACCCCATCGAGCTGCGCGTAATCACCCTGCAGACCGGCGAGACCAGCGTGGCCATCGTCACCCTCGACCTCGTCGGCTGGTTCTACGACGACACCCTCGCGGTGCGCGCGGCGGTGGCGGCGGCGGGCGCAGACCTCGATCTGGTCGTCGTGCACGCCACCCACAACCACGAGGGCCCGGACTCGATGGGCCAGTGGGGCGAGCGCTTCGGGCGCCGGGGCGTGGACGAGGCGTGGCGGCAGGACGTGATCGCCGCGGCGGCCAGCGCGGTGGTCGAGGCCCAAAATAGCGCTGTAGAGGTCAACCTCACCGTCGGCCGGGCAGACTCCGCCGCGCCCTTTGGGGCCAAGGGCACCCGCAACACCGTGCGCGACAGCCGCGATCCCGTCGTGATCGACGAGTGGGTGGGCGCGGCCCAGCTGCGCGACGCGGGCGGCGGCGCGGTCGCCACCCTGGTGAACTGGGGCAACCACCCCGAGGTGCTCGGCGGCGACAACACCGCGCTGACCGCTGACTTCGTGCACTACCTGAGGGAGGGCGTGGAGCAGGGGGTGCCCGGCGGCCCGAGCCCCCGCGCTGGCCAGGGCGGGCAGGCCATCTTCCTCAACGCCAGCGTGGGCGGCCTGATGACCCCGCTGGGCATCACGGTCACCGACTGGGACGGGGTCGATCACCCCGGGGAGACCTTTGAGAAGGCCGAAGCCCTCGGGCACATCGTCGCGGGCTTGGCGATCGACGCGCTGGAGAGCGCCGCGGGGCCGGCCGAGGCGCCCCGGCTCGGCTTTCGGGCGGAGGTGGTGGAGATCCCGGTCGAGAACATCGGCTTCCAAGCGCTGTTCTTGGCCGGCGTCTTCGAGCGGGAGCTCGTGGGCTGGGACAGCAGCCTGCCGATCAGCGCGACGAACATCCCGAAGATCCGCACCGAGGTCGATCTGATCGAGCTCGGGCCGCTGCGCATCCTCACGGTGCCCGGCGAGCTGTTCCCCGAGCTGGCCGTCGGTGGCTATGACGGCAGCCGCGTCAACACCGACGAGGTGCCGTTCATGGACCCGGGCAACGAGGCGCCGCCCGACCTCGCCGCCGCGCCCACCGGACCGCCGCTCAAGGCCCAGCTCGGCGTGGAGCACGCCTGGATCTTGGGCCTCGGCAACGACGAGATCGGCTACCTCGTGCCGCCCTACGACTATGTGCTCGCCGAGAGCGCCCC
>CANHON010000157.1 GCA_947462115.1 Deltaproteobacteria bacterium
ATCTTCATCGTCGGCATGGGCAACAACGTGCTGCTGGAGACCTGGCGCAACTGGACCGCGCCCGACCAGTACCCGATCTACATCTGCTACGGACCGGACGTGGACCTGTCCGACATCACAGAAGACCCGGATGACCCGACGGCTTGGCGCTTGGCGAGCGAGCGTTGCATGGCCAGCATCCGCGCCCTCGCCGACGAGCTGCGCGCGGAGCTGGAGCGCAAAGGCGCGCCGCCGCCCCGCCTCTCCGGCTGAACGGACGGGCGGGCGCCCCCCAATTAGCGCGCGCCGCGAACCCGTTGGAGCCCCGTTCCCCCATGACCGCCGCAGCAACGCCCTCCGTCGCCACCGACGAGACCAAGGTCCCCGCCGACTTCGGCGACTACCCCAAACATGTCCGAGACGGCTGGAGCTGGCCCCGCTTCCTGAACTTCGAGTGGGCGCGCTTCCTCACCTGGATCCTCCACAGCACGGTGACCCGGGTCAAGCTCCACGGCATCGCCGGCCTGCCCAAGTGGGGCCCTTACCTGCTGCTGCCGAACCATACGACCTCGGCCGACCCCTTCCTGATCACCGCGCCCATCGGCCGGCCCTGCCACTACATGGCCAGCGTGGCGGTGCTCCGCCTCCCCCTCGTCGGCTGGTGGCTGCGCCAGCTCGGGGCTTTCGCGAAGATCAAGTACATCAAGGACAAGGAGTCGATGCAGATCACCCAGCGCCTGTGGGACGCGGGGCAGATCATCACCATCTTCCCCGAGGGCCGGCGGAGCTGGGACGGCCAGACCCAGCGCATCGCGCCGGGCATCGGTCGGCTGATCAAGCGCTTGGACGCGCGCGTCGTCTATGCCCGCGCCAAGAACGGCTACCTTTTCCAGCCGAGGTGGGCCAAGTACCCCCGGTACATCCCGATGGAGATCGAGTACGACGGCCCCCACCACTATGGCGAGGACTGGAGCGAGGAGGCGATCGCCGCGCAGGTGAACGCCAAGCTGCAGGTGCAGCACGGCATCGCGCCGGGCCAGCGGGCGTGGGGCTGGCGGATGGCCCATGGCCTGCCCAACCTGCTCTGGGCCTGCCCGAGCTGCAGCGCGCTGGAGGGCCTTCAGGTCGATCCGAAGGACGGCGACCGCGTCCGGTGCAGCGCCTGCGGGGCCGGCTGGCGCATCGACGCGGCCGCGCAGCTGCACCCCGATGAGGGCGGTCCGGCCCTGAGCGTCGGCGCGGCCTACCACGCCCAGCTGGACCGCTTCGGCGTCCCGCCCCGCGGGCCCGCCTCGGCCGGCCTCCCGGCTGGGGTCGTCCTTCAGGCCAAACACGGGCGGATCGCTCGGGTGCCCCGCGGCGGCAAGCCGGTAACGGTGGCCGAGGGCGCCCCGACCCTGACCGAGCAGGCCTTGGAGCTGCGCGGCCCCGACGGCGCGGTGCGGTGGCGGGCGGCCCTCACCGACATGGAGACCATCTCGATCGAGGTCGGCAACCGCGTTCAGCTGCGCATTCAGGGCGAGCTGTTCGATCTGGACCCCGGCGGCGAGAGCATCCTCAAGTGGGGGCACTTCTTGCTCGGCTGGCGGAGCCCTGGCCATCCGGTCGAGGTGGGCTGAGGCGCCGCGTGGCGCTTGGGTTAGCCCCCGCCAGCTTTGGAGCCGACCCGATGAACGACGCGCCCGCCGACGCCTACGCCCAGCTCGACCCCGCCGACCCCGCCGCCCTCGAGGCCGAGCTCCACGCCTTGATGGAGGTGCCGGTCGATGAGACCGACGCGCTGGAGTCCTTTTTGCTCCGTGGGGGCGCGCTCGCGGCGCGGGTCTTGGGGGAGGGCAGCCGCCGAATGGTGGCGATGAACCGAAACACCGAAGACGCCGCTGCGATGACCGCGGTGATCGGCTTTCAGCGCGAGGTGGGGCCGGCCTGGGAGCGGGGCGCCAACGCGCTCAACCAGCGGCTGCTGCAGAGCCCGGCCATCGGCGCGCTGCCGGCTTACTACGGCCTCTACCGCCGCGACGCCGTGACCGCCGCCGAGCTGTTTCGCGAGAGCAACGTCGAGCTCGGCATCCTCGAAGCGGAGCTGGGCAATCGATTCCAGCAGCTCCAGGGCGCGGCCACCGTGGAGGTCGACGGCGAGGCGCTGCCCGTGCCCGTGGCCCGACAGCTCCTCCAAGAGCCCGACCGGGCGCTGCGGGAGCGGGTGTGGCGGGCGGCCATGGACCGCACCGAGGCCGACGCCGACGCCGTGGACGACATCTTCGACGAGATGGTCTCCGTCCGCAGCCGCATCGCGGCCAACGCGGGCTTCGGCCCCGCCGAGGGCGGCTACGTCGCCTACCAGTTCAAAGCGATGGCCCGCCACGACTACACGCCGGCCGACTGCCGCACCTTCCACGGGGCGGTCGAGCGGGTGCTGGTGCCCGCGCTGCACCGCATCGCCGCCCTGCGCAGCAAGCGCCTCGGGATCTCGCCGATCCGTCCGTGGGACCTGAACGTGAGCCTGCTCGGCGAGGGCACCGCCAAGCCCTTCCGCGACGTGGACCACCTCATCGGCACCGCGCGGCGGATCTTCCGGGCCGTAGACCCGCGATTTGAGGCCGATTTTGACCGGCTAGCTGGCGCAGGCCGCCTGGATCTCGACGCACGGCCGGCCAAGGCGCCCGGCGCTTACATGGCCGACATCGCCGATGAGCCGCTGCCCTTCATCTTCGCCAACAGCACCGGCGGCCGCCGGGACCTGATGACGCTCCTGCACGAGGGGGGCCACGCCTTCCACGCCTTGCTGTCGCGCCCCCAGCGCCTCATGAGCTACCGCTGGGCGCCCACGGAGTTCTCCGAGGTCGCCAGCATGTCGATGGAGCTGCTCGGCCTCGACGTGCTGGACGTCATCCTCGCCGAGGGCGGCCCAGACCAGCCCCTCTCCGCGGTGGACGTCAAGGAGCTGCGCGCCGAGGCCCTGCTGCACGTCATCTCGCTGTTCCCGATGGTCGCGCGCCTCGACGCCTTCCAGCACGAGGTCTACGCGAATCCTTCGATGGATCGCCACGTCCGCCGCGCGCTGTGGGCGGAGCTCGACGCCCGCTACGCCCCCACCTCCGACTGGTCGGGCCTGGAAGCCCAGCGGGGGCTGAGCTGGCAGGGCGTGCCCCACCCCTTCACGCACCCGCTCTACTTCATTGAGTACGCCATCGCGCAGCTCGGCGCCCTTCAGGTGCGGGCCCGGGCCCGGGCCGACCGGTCGCAGGCGGTCTCGGCCTACCGCGGGGCGCTGGCGCTCGGCGGGAGCGCCCCCCTGGACCACCTGTTCGCCACGGCGGGGGCCCAGCTGTCGATGGACGAGGCCATGCTCGAAGCCCTGGTCCTGCCAGTGGTGGACGCGCTGGAGGGCCTCCTTGGCTGAGCGCCGCACCCTGGGGGGACGATGATCCGAGACCTGCTCCGCCGTGCCCTGCGCCGGGCCTTCCAAGGTCCCCGCGTGCCCTCCGAGCCGCCGACCGGCCGGGCCCCGCCCACCGACCGTGGCGCTTGGCGCTCGCCCGCGCCCGCCGCGCCCCCGGCAGCGTCGACCGCCCGTCGGGCCGAGCCCGAAGCCGAGCCCCAAGGCGAGCCCGAAGTCGAGGTGCTGGTCGAGATCAGCGCCGCCGACGTGCTGGCCCTCGAGGCCAAGGGCGAGCGCCCGCTGCTGCTCGACATCCGCGAGCCCCACGAGCTGCGCGGCGGCTATGCCGAAGGGAGCCTCATCATCCCCATGAACAGCCTGCCCGAGCGGGTCCACGAGCTGCCGACCGACCGGCCGCTGATCGTGGTCTGCGCCGCCGGCGCCCGGAGCTTCAGCGTGGCGCACTACCTGCGCGACCAGGGCTTCTCCCAGGCCTGGTCGCTGGAGGAGGGCGTGGGCTCCTACCTCCGGTTGACGCAGCGCACGCTATTTTGGAAAGACGGGCCGCCGCCGATCAGCGCGCCATCGGCCAGCGGGCATAGGCCCAGCCGCTGAGGCGCTCCAGCTCGGCGTCCAGCAGCGGCGCCATCTCCGGGCTGAGCGAGTTGGTCTCTTCGTAGTGGTCGCCCTCGGCCTCGTCGAACCAGGGCAGGGCCTCGTTGAGCTCGAACTCGAAGGGCGGGATGATGTAGCCGAGCTCATCGTTGCCGAGGCCCACCAGCAGGCGCAGACCACCCTGCAGCCGGTCGTCGAAGTAGGGCCCGGCCGGCGCCGCCGACAGGTCGGGCGGGTTGGGGTTCTCGGGGTCGATGATCGGGATGTCGGGGCCGCCGGTGCAGCCGCCGTCGTAGCAGCCGCGCACCAGCTCCGGCAGCACCTCGCCGGGCATCGTGTAGAGCTCGAGCGGACCCACCCGGACGTAGCTCATCTCGGTCTCGATCTTGGGGATGTTCCCCTCGCCGATGGCCGCGCTGCTGTCCCAGTCCAGGGTCTCGCGCAGGATGATCCCCGTGATGAACATCGCCTGGAAGCCCCAGTTGTCCACCGGCAGGCGCAGGCGGTTGCTCGCGGCGAACAGCTGCGGCGCCGACAGCGTGGAGGGCTCCACCACCGCCGCGCCGTCCACCGCGTCGAGCACCCGCTCGGCCATCATGCTGCCCAGCGCGCTGTTCTTCTCGAAGGTGTAGTCCCGCAGGGCCCTCCCGTCGGGGGTGTTCACCGTGATGCCCAGCGGGGTCATCATGCCGCCCACCGCGCCGTTGATGAACACAGTGGTGCCGCCGAGGCCCGGCCGCGCCCCATCGCCCCAGTCCACGCCCTGCTCCACCCCTTCGCGCAGCATGTGCGGAAAATCGGAGGAGATCAGCGTGTTCTCGTCGGCCATCGCCTCGGGGTGGTTGGCGAGGTGGGCGATGGTGGCGATGGTCTGGCCCTCGGCGTCCGCGAACCAGGCCGCCGAGACCTGGTCGTCGATCACCTTGGGGTCGCGGTGGTCGGACACGTAGTTGGGCACGCCCTCGGGCCGGTCGCGCAGGCGCAGGCTGCCGACCTTCATCTCCGAGACCGTGCGCAGGTCGGCGACCGCCTCGAGCACCGCGGCTTCAATGTGCCCGCGCACCTCCGCCACATACAGCGGGTCCACGCCGCTCACCGCGGCGTTCCGGCCCCAGAGCCCCATGGTGTCGGGCCCCTCGTGGGTGTGGGTGGCGCTGACGATGAGCAGATCCACATCGGCGCCCGCCGCCGCCAGGGCCTCCCGGCTCAGCACCACATCGGTGTGGAACCAGCCGATGAGATCGACGACCACCAGGGCCACGCGGGTCTCCCCTTGGTCGAAGACCACCGCCCTGGCCCACAGCTCGTCGTGGACGCCCTGGGCCGCCCGGCTGTTCTGAAAGCCCGCCATCCACACCGCTTGGAAGACACCGTCCCCTTCGCCGGCGTCGGCGGCGGTGTAGCCCGGGTCTCCCGGACAGGCCTGGTCGCAGCCGCAGTCGAAAAAGGCCTCGCCGGGCGGCTCCCACTCCGCGTCGCCGTCCAGGTCCTCCCAGGACTCGATGCAGGTGGGCGTGATCGCCACGCGGGCCGCGCCGACCCGCAGCGCGCCCGCGTTGTCGGCGCAGCCGCCGCCGGCCTCGCCGGGGCAGAAGACCTCGGGCGCCCAGGCTCCGCCGTCCCCGCCGTCGGCGCCGCCGTCTCCGCCGCCCTCCGCGCCCCCCGAATCGTCGGGAACAGCATCACTGGCGTCGTTCTTTGCATCACCCGAGCAGGAGGCCGCGCCCACCGCGCCCAGCCCCAGCCACGCCACCACCGGCGCACGTTTGTACCAGACCATCCCCACCTCCCACCGCGCTGCGGCCCCAGGCCCAGCCTACACCAGGCGAGGGCAGCGGGCGGCGGGCTCAGGCGGGCGGCGCGGCGGGCGGGACCGGCTTGCGGGCGCGCTCCAAGGCGGCGGCCAGCGGCAGCCAAGCCTGGCCGAGGCTCTGAGCGACCCCGAGCACCGCATCGACCTGGGACTCGATGTCGCCGCAGATCATGCCGGGCCCGGTGGCCGAGACCCAAGCGCCCTCGACCGCCGGCTCCTTGCACACCTCAAAGAGCTGCAGCAGCGACTGCTTGAGGTCGGGGTTGCGCATCAAGCGCTGCACCGCCACGACGTTGGTGCCGAAGACCGCCACGACCTCGTTGAGCTGCTTGTCGGCGATGGGGATGCTCACGTCATTGCCGACTTGCGCGCGCCGCACGATGCGGAAGCCGGTGGGCAAGGACACGGGCATCGCGGCCTTGATGGTCGATTTGGTGTTGCCGGTGGCCGGGTCGAAGCCGGTGGTGAGCACCATCCGGCCGCCCTTGAAGTGCCCCCGCACGGTGCGCTCGCCGGGGGAGCCCGTGCCGGTGAAGCTCAGCTTGTGTTCCCGGGCGAACTTGATGTAGGGCTCTTCAAAGGCTTCGCAGAGGTTCACGCTGAACACCGCCGCCGCGTCCACCCACTGCAGCAGCTCTTTGCCCAGCACGCCGTTGTGCTCCAGCAGGACGCCGCGCTCGTCCACGCGCACGTAGTCCGACAGCTCGAACAGGCGCGTCAGCCCGGCCCACACCTTGGGGTGGCTCAGGGTCTCGACGGTCTTGTCCTCGTCGAGGCCGCGCAGCATGATCAGCGCGTCCAGCTCGGTGTTTCCGGTGCTGAGCTCGGGGGCCACGCCGGAGCGCACCCGGTCCGTGAGGCCGGTGACCGCGCCGCGGTTGTAGATCTCGAGGCCCGGCGGGACCGAGCCCACGTGCCGCACATAGACCTGGGTGCACAGCTTGAGCGCCCGGGCGGTGTGACCGCCGCCGAGGCTCACCTCGATCGGAACACCGCGGTAGTCACCCTTCAGGCGGGCGTCGTGGGGCTCGCCGGGGTTGGTGAGCTCGAGCTTGTAGGCCTTGGCGAGGGCCTTCCAGTGGCTGATGGCCGCGAGGCGACCCGACCGAAAATAGCGATAGATCGCCACGATCAGCAGCACAGAGACGAGCAGGCTCGTGGCGACGGTGACGGTCAGGCAAGCCCCCAGGCGGGTCCGCGGACAAGGCGCAGAGCAAGCGGGCCGGCGCGGACGACGAAGGCCCGCGCGCAGCCTCCAAGCCCGGACTCTAACTCACAGAAGCGCCTTTTGCTCAGGGCCACTGGATCACGACGTCGAGGGACACGGGCTCCGGCAGCTTTCGTTTGTGGGTCAGCCGCTTGATCTCGGTCGAAAGGCAAGTGGCCTGCTCGGCGGCGCCGCCCGTGACGCTGGCCGATCGGGTGCCGCCGTTCGCCTCGACGACGAGGTGCGCGGTGACCTCGGCGGGCCCGACCAGCGAACAGCGCTCGGCCAGCCAGTCTTTTCGCCGCAGCACCCCCGAGGCGATGAGGCTGTGCTCCTTGGCGTGCTTGGGGTTGGCGCTGTCTGCCGTGATCGCTGTAGGGGACGCTGCTTTCGGCGTAGCCTTGGGTGCTGGCTGGCCCTCGCCCGCCCCCGGGCCGCCCGCGCCGCCGGGCGCCGGGTCTGCCGCGTCGAGGCCGACGGACCGCAGCAGGCCGGTGACCCGCTCCGGGGCCTGCAGCCACAGGGCGCCGAGGCCGCCGAGGGCCAGCGCGAACAGCGCGAGACCACCCACCAGGACGAGCATCACGCAGCCCAGTCGCCCCTTCTTGGGCGCGGGGGCGGCCGCGGGCGGTGGGCCCTTGGGCTGGGCCACGGGGGTGGCGTCCTCGGGCCGCACCACACCCGTCGCGGCGGCGGGCAGCTCCCGATCCGCGCCCCCGTCGTCCGCCATGGTGGGCTCGCTGACCACCGCCACGAGGGCCCCGCCCGAGGGCGCAGGCGTGGACTGCAGCGAGGTCAGGCCGAGGGCGCTGCGCTGGGCGCTCACCTCGGCCTCGGCCCGAACCGCGGCGGGGCTCGGGGCCGCCGCGCAGGCCTCGGGGAGGGGCAGCTCGGGCTCGCGGCCCGCGGCCACCGCCTCCAGCATGCGGTCGAGCTCGACCACGCTGCAGCGCTGCCGGGGATCCACGCGCATCACGACGGCCAGCACGCGGTTCATGCGCTCTACGGCCGTCGCGTCGTCGTTGCTGCGCTCGACCACCGGGGGGAGCTGGTCACAGAGGAGCTGGAAGCCCTCCTCGGGGTCGAGCCGATCGGCGAAGCGAGCGACGTGGCGGGCCATCATGCAGAAGTAGATCAGCGCGCCCACCGAGTAGACGTCGGCGGCCTCGGTGACCGTGCCGCCGACAAACTGCTCCGGCGCCGCATAGTGGGGCGTGCCCACGAAGGCGCCGACCCGGGTGAGGTTGGTGTTGAGGCTGCCCTGCACCTTGGCGATGCCAAAGTCCGCCACCCGCACCACCGGATCTTCGGTGGCCGGCACCACCCGGGTGAGCAGCACGTTCTCGGGCTTGAGGTCGCGGTGGACAATACCGCGCTCATGGGCTTTTTCAAGCGCCCAGCAGATCTGCCGGCCGACCACCGCCGCCGCCCGCACGCTCAGGGTGCCGACCCGGCGCATGTGGTCGAGCAGGCTGCCGCCCGACTCAAAGCGCGTCAGCAGGTAGGGCGAGTGGCCCGCGCGGTGCACGAAGCCGAGGTACTGCACGATGTTGGCGTGGTCCAGCTCCTGGATGATCTGGGCCTCGGTGGCGAGGCGGCGCACGTAGGGGCCGGCGTCCCGGGCCGCCAGCAGCACCTTCACGGCGAGGCGCGGCCCCGCTTCGTCGCCGTTGGCGTCGATCTCGCGCGCCAGGTAGGTCACGCCCGCGCCGCCGACCGCCAGCATCTTGTGGATGCGGTAGTTCCGGTCGAAGATGTCGCCCTCGGCGAAGATCACGCCCCAGCCCCGCGCCGGACGCTTGCGCCGGCAGGAGAGGTTGGGGCACTGCTCCAGATCTGCCTCGAAGGTGTTGAGGCAGCGGCTGCAGTACAGCTTTCGGGCGGCGGCTTCGCTCATGTCCCTTGCTCCCCTGCCCGCGAACTCCGGGCCGGCGCGCCCGCTGCGCCCCCGCACCCCTCGGCCCGCACCCCGCACCAGCGCCCTCGCCCCCGGCGGTGCACCGACCCCGGTTCGGCGAAGGGCCCGGTGGCGAAGGCGGACGGTCGCCGGCGCCCGGCGCGCCCTATCCGCCCAGCCGCGCCGCGGACAGGCGGGGTCAAGCCCACAAACGGGCTACGCTGGCGCTGGAGGTGGGCATGCGGCGCGCGGATCGACGGGGACTGGTGCTGGCGGCTTGGGTGATGGGCGGCTGCGCGCCCGGCAAGGGCACGGGCGAGCTGGGCGCGGCCGCGGGGGACACCGCCGCCGAAGACACCGGCGCCGCGCAGGAGGGCGGCCTCCGCCCCTTGGCCGAGCCCTCGGGTGCCTGCCCCGATCTCAGCGCCACCGGGGGCTTCACCCTGACCAGCGGCGGGGTGGAGCGCCAGGGCAGCGTAGTGGTGCCCGCCGAGGCCACCGGCCCGCTCAAGGTCATGTTCTTCTTGCACGGCCTGATGGACCCGGGCAGCACCCCGGACCCGACCGGCACCATGATCGACGGCCTCGACCTTCAGCGGGTGGCCGACGAGAACGGCGCCATCATCTTGCTGCCGCAGTCGGGCATCATGTCGTTGTTCGGCTTCAACTTCTTCCTATGGGACTTGATCACCGAGACCGACGGCGATCTCATCCTTTTCGACGACCTGCGGGCCTGCGCCGCCGCACAGCACGAGCTCGACCTCGAGGCCACCTCGGCCTGGGGCTTCTCCGGCGGGGCGCTGTTCACCACCGTCCTCCTCCGGGAGCGCGGCGACGCCTTCGCCACGGTCATCGAGAGCAGCGGCGGCAGCGACATCTCCGTGCCGATCTGGACCGAGCCCGGCTCTGCCTACGGCACCCCCGCG
>CANHON010000158.1 GCA_947462115.1 Deltaproteobacteria bacterium
ACCAGCTCCAGATCGGCGCGCAGCAGCTCCATCGTGGCCTGCAGGGCCGGGGCCTCGGGGCGGCGGCTTCGGTCGAGCTCGGCCTGGGCCTGCTCGAAGATGGCGTACAGCGGGCTGCTCTCCGGGACGGGCAGGCCGGGGCCCCCGTGCTCGGGCAGGGCGCTGCCGCCGAGCCGCAGCAGGGCCGCCACGCTGGGATCCAATACAAGGGCCCCGGCGGCGAGGGTGGCGGCGAGCCTGGGGTCGCGGGCGCGGCAGGCCATGCGCCAGCACCGGCCCAGCGCAGCGGCGCGGTCGCGGGGCGCGCGCAGGCCCTCGGCCCACACGGCCCCCGACCGGGCGGCGACCGCCGGGGGCTCGGCGGCGAAGTGCGCGTCGAGCAGGCTGTGGACGGCGTGGAGGTCGCCGGCCCGGGCCCGGGGGCGCAGGCGCTCGACGGCCGCCTCGTCGCGGGGGAGGTCCAGCAGCAGGCGCAGGCGCAGCTCGCCCCAGGGCCCGCTGGCCTCTTCATCGGCCAGCAAGGCGGACTTCAATCGGTGGGGGAGCTGGTCGGCCCCGATGGGGGGCCGCGGGCTCGCGTCCAATACATCGACGAACAGCAGCCCCAAGGCCAGCGGGGCCAGCGGGCGCAGGGCCTCGACGAGCACGGCGCCGTGGTGGGCCGGGCGTCGGCCGAGGAGGCGCCGGCGGGCGAAGGCGGCCACGAGGCGCGGCGCGGTCCGGGTGAAGGTGGCGGCGGCCCGGTGGAGGCCGAGCGCGCGCACCACCCGCTCCAGATCGTCGAGGGCGAGCAGGCGCGGGTCGTCGTCTGGGGCGCCGGCGCGCTGGGCCTCGGCCGCGGCGAGCAGCGCCGCGCGCGCCACCAGCACCGGCGTGGGCGCGGGATCGGCCACCGGGGGCGGCTCCCCGACGGGGGCGCGGGCAGCCCCGCCGGAAGAGCGCAGGCCCAGCTCGGCCCGGTCCGGGCTCGGGCCCGCCTCGTCGGCCACCGCGACGCGCGGGTCGGCGGACGGCAGGTGGTCGGAGTGGGCGGCGCCGCCCGGCTCCAGGTCCCAGGCGCCCCCCTGCCAGTCGGCCTCGGAGAGCGCCGCTTCGCTCGCGGCTTCGGCGCGCTCGGCCTCGCCCGGGCGGTCCCCGGGGCGCTCGGTCAGGGCGGCCCCCGCGGCGCGCAGGGCGAGGGCTTCAGCGTCCAGGTGGGCCAACAAGGCGGCGAGCACCGCGGGCCAGGGGGTCGGCTCGGGCGGGGCCGCGCGCCCGTCGTCGCGCCCGTCCTCGCGCACGGGCGCGCTCACGGTGCGGCGGTCGGACCGCCCCGCAGGCCCGGGGGCGCGCTCAGCAGGGCGCGGGCCTCGCGCAGCGCGCCGATGGCGAAGACCTCGCGCCGTGTGGCGACGTGCTTGAGCTCCAGCCGCTCGCCCGGACCGCAGAGGTAGACCGTGTGCTCGCCGACCGCGTCGCCGGCCCGCAGGCTGTGGTGCACCACCGGGCGGCCGGCGGCGGCCTCGAGGCGCAGGCTGGTGCCGCTGGGGGCGTCGGCCTTGTGTTTGTGGTGCAGCTCGACGATCTCGATGTCCCAGCCCGGCGGCAGCGCCGGCACCGCCTGCCGGACCAGCTCCAGCAGCAGCGGGAGGCCCGCCGAGAAGTTCGCGCTGATCTGCACGGGCGCTCGCTCGGCATAGGCCTGCAGCGCCGCCCAGGGCAGGGCGCCGGTGGTGCCGATCAGCAGGGCCTGGCCCGACAGCCGGGGCAGCAGGGCCGCCGTGCCCTCGGGCCGGCTGAGGTCGATGACGACATTGGCGTCAGGCACGTCGCCTTCGCGACCGATCGGCCCGGCGTAGACGCCCGCGGCCTGGGCCTCGGCCACGACCAGCTGCCCGAGCCGCCCGCTGGCGCCGTGCACCGCGAGCCGCAGGGGCGCGCTCACGCGAGCTCGGCGAGCACGGCCGGCAGCGGCCAGCGGCTCGACAGCAGCGGCAGGCGCAGGGTGTCGCCGCAGAGGCCCATCGCGGCCATGGCGGCTTTGGCGGGCACGGGGTTGCTCTCGGCAAACAGGGCGCGCACGACCGGCTGGAGCTGCACCCGCAGGGCCCGCATGGCGGCGACGTCGCCCTTCACCGCGGCCGCGTACCAGGCCACGCTCTGGGCCGGCGCGAGGTTCGACAGCACGGAGATGACGCCAGCGCCGCCCATCACGGTGAGGGGCACGTAGGTGAAGTCGTCGCCAGACAGCACCGCGCGGTCGGTCAGCTCCAGCAGGTCCTGGCCGTAGGTGAGGTCGCCGGTGGCCTCTTTGACGGCCACCACGCCATCCATCTCGCACAGCTCGCCGAGCAGCTCGACGGGCAGGCGCTGACCGGTGCGCCCGGGCACGTGGTAGAGCACCAGCGGCAGGCCGGGCCGGGCGGCCTCGCGCACGTGGGCCCGCAGGCCGGCGGCGGTGGGCTTGTTGTAGTAGGGGAAGACCACCAGCGCGGCGTCCACGCCGAGATCAGCGACCCGCTCGATGTTCTTGACGGTCTGCCGGGTGTCGTTGCTGCCCGCGCCGGCGATGACCACCGCCTTGCCGGCCGCCCGCACCACCGCCTCGCGGATCAGCAGGTCTTGCTCGGGCTCGCTGAGGGTGGGGGTCTCGCCGGTGGTGCCGCAGGGCACGAGGCCGTGGACGCCGGCGGCGAGCTGGCGCTCGATGAGCGCGCCCCAGCTCGGCAGGTCGAGCGCGCCGTCGGGGTGCATCGGCGTGATGAGGGCGGTGTGAACGCCGTGCAGGCGGTCGATCAGGGGCTGGGTGTGCATCGGCCCTCCGGCGGGGCGCGGCGGTCGAGCCCCCGCGCGCGCTCAGAATTCGACGGTGGTGAGCAGGCGGCCGCCGATGGCCGTCTTGTTGAAGCCGGTGCCGAGCTCGGGGTCGGTGAACTCGGTGAAGTACTTGCCGGGCATGAAGACCGCGCCGGTGCCCTGCAGCCAGAAGTGCGGGAAGGGCTCGTAGCGGACCGCCAGGTTGGCCTCGGAGCCGTAGCTCCGGCCGCCGGTGGGCACGAGCTGCTCCTTGGCCTGGGTGGCGATGAGGTAGCTCGCGTCCACGGTGAGCTGCTCGTTGAACCGCCAGCCCACCCGGGGCTTGAGGAACAGGGCGTTGCTGAGGGCAGCGCCGGTGCGCGCGGCGGCGGTGCTGCGGCCGCCGTTGTCGCTGTTGCTGACCGCGGGCTTGAGCACCGGCATCGGCTCTTCGAACAAGAACAAGCTGATGTTGAAGTCGGGGTCGTAGGAGAAGGTCTTGAACTTGGCGTCGTTGGGGTCTTGGTCGCCGGTGGCGAAGCCGGTGATGAGGCCCGCCCGGATGGTGCCCGGGTCGATCGCCACCTGGATGTTGCCGCCGAAGGCCGACTGGCGCAGGTCATTGACGCCGTCGTCCAGATCGCCGCCGCCGACGATGGCCGCGAGCTCGATGTCCGCCTCGGCGATGCCGAGCTCGGCGTGGGCCCACAGGTCGCCGATCCAGGTGGTGTACTTCTGGCTGTCGTCGTTGCGGAAGCGGTAGGTCTGGAAGGTGCCGACCCCGGCCTTCTCGCCCTGGTAGACGACCGAGGCCACCACAGCGCGGTAGTCGTCCTTCTCGGCGACGAAGCCCTCGTTGCGGTTCTCGACGCCGCCCATCAGGTAGATCTGCTTGATCTTGGCCGTGAACTGCGCGCGATCGACGGTGTCGCCGTACTCATCGACGGCCTCGTTGCCGGCGTTGAACACCATGCCGGTGCCCCAGTGGTTGGGGATGCGGCCGAAGCGCACCTGGCCCACCGGGGTCTGAACCTCGGCCCACAGCCGGGTGATCTGGACGTTCTGCGCGGTGACGCCGCCCTCGACGGTGGTGGGCGGGCCCACCGCGTCGCTGTAGACCACCGGGATGTCCTCGCCGGTGAGCGGATCGACGGTGACCACCGGCTGATCGCCCCAGTTGACGAAGGGCAGCAGGTCGATCTGGGTGAACATGCCGACCTTGTCGGACAGCAGCAGGCCGGGCCGCAGGCGGGCGCGGTGGTTCATCGTCCAGGCGGCGCCCTCGGCGGCGGCGTTGGTGTCCGACAAGGACAGCGTGTTGAAAAAGTCGCCGCGCACGCGGTAGTAGCCCTCCCAGGCCACCTCGGCGGCCGACGCGGGGGCGGCAGCGGCGGCGCAGAGCAGCGCGCTGAGGCCCATCCGGGCGGCGAGGGGCAGGCGGTCCCGCCCAGCGGCGGACCAAGGGCCCCGCGGGGCAGCGGGGCGAGCGTGGGGCGTGGGCGTCAAGGTGGGCGGACCTCCGCTCGGGTCGGCGGGGCCGAGGCGAGCGCGTGCAGGGCGGAGCGGACCTCGGGCCCGCGGGCGGCGCGGTGAGGGCCGCAGGTCCCGACCTCGGCCGCGAGGGGCTGGGCGGGTCGGCGTCTTAGCGTGGGGCCGGGCTCGCCGCAAAGCACCCGAGCGCAGGCCCGCCGTCCCCCGCGGTCCGGTGCTATGGTCCGGCGCGGAGGTCGAATGTCGAGCAACCCCCTGCTGCCCCTGCTCGTCGGCCTGTGGCGTGGCCTTCAGCGGTTCACCCACGGTATTTTCGGCGCGATGACCTACGCCGCCATGAGTTTTGTCTACTGGGCGGTGGTGGGCCCGGTGGCCCTCGGCTTCAAGCTGCTGCGCCCGGACCCCACCGACCGCGGCCTCGGCGATCTGCTGGCCGACAGCTACAGCCAAGAGGTGAAGCGGCCCCCCGAGGACATCCGCCGGGCCCAGCGCCCCTACTGAAGCCGAGGCTGCCCGCTCGCCCAGGGCTGCGCGTCCAGGCGGGGGCGAGGGCTGGCGGGGTCGCCGACCGAAGCTGCGAACGCCGGTCAGATCAAGGCGTAGATGAACGGCAGGACCGGCGAGCCCTCGACGAACAGGATGAAGCCGACCATCAGCGCCAGCACGATGAGGATGGGGGTCATCCACCACGCCTTGTTGTAGAGGATGAAGCCCACGAACTCGCTGACGAGCCCGCGGCTCTCCTGCGGGATGGCGTCGCGGTTGGCCGCCTCGGTGGGCGCGGGCTGGGGGTCGGACATGGGGGCCTCCTCGGCGGACATTACCACGGGGCCGCGGCGGCGCGGGGTGGCGGCAAGCGGGGGCGGCCCGCGGCGTCGAAGCGCAGCACGAAGCCGGCGCCTGCGGCCTCCTCGGGGCTCGGATCGATCAGAATATCGCGCTCCACGCCTTCGTAGCGCAGGCGCGGGCCGAGGTGCTCAATCCAGTCGTGGGTGCTCTGCACCGCGCAGGGGATCGGCGGGGGCGCGAAGACCGCCACCGGGCCGGGCGGGGCGGCGGCGATCGCGGCCACGGTGGCCGAGAGGCCCAGATCGTCGGGATCGGGCGGGCCGAGCCAGGTCTGGGGGCAGCGCGGGTCCAGGCGCCGGCTGAGGGGGGCCTCGGGCAGGGCCACGAGGCTCATCAGGGTGAGGCCCGCCGCGCCGCCGCCGACCACGAGCAGGCCCTCGCGGCGGGGGCGCTGCGCCAGCCCGATGGCGAGCAAGGGGAGGACCGCCGGGCAGATCGGCAGGATCAACCTCGGGTACTTCTTGGGGATGAGCGTGAGGAGCAGCGCGCCGCCGAGCAGCCAGACGAGCAGCAGCCGCCCGCCGGTCCCCCGGGCCGCGCGCAGCCCCGCCGGCCCATAGCGCAGGGCCGCGAGCGAGAGCACAGGGCCGAGGCCGACAAAGATGAGCTGGCTCGGGGTGTGGAGCAGGTGGGCCCAGAGCGGGGCGCCGCCGCCCGGTCCACTCCCCACGTCGCCGCCCCCGTCGCTGCCGACCACAGAGGTTTGCGCGTAGATCTGCTGCTGTGCGATGTTCTGGATGAGCCAGGGCGCGACCACCAGCGCCCCGACGCCGAGGCCCACGAGGGCCCGCGGCCCGATCCGCCAGGCCAAGAACAGCGTCGGCGCCGCCAAGGCCAGCGCGGCCGTCTGCTTGATCAGGCCGGCGAGCCCCAGGCTCAGGCCCCAGGCGAGCAGCCGCCCCCAGCGCGGGGCCTCGGCGGCGCGCAGCCCGAGCGCGAGGCTGAGCGAGACGGCCGCCATCAGGGGCGCCTCGGGCATGTAGTGGCGGGCCACGCCCACCGGCAGCGGCATCAACAGGCAGAGCAGGCCGGCGAGGGCCGCGGCAGGGCGGGCCTCGGGCCCCCGGCGCAGCAGGCCCATCGTGAGGTCGGCCACGGCGAAGGCGGTGACCACCACGCTGATCAGGGGGAAGGCCCGCAGCAGAAGCCCCTCGGGGGTGCCGCCGAGCAGGGCCCAGGCGGCGCCGAGCAGGCCGGGCCAGAGCGGGGGGTACTCGCCATAGTCGCCGGCCAGCGCTCCGCCGAGCGCCGCGCCGACCTGGCCTTCGGCCCAGAGCGCTCGGAAAAGCTCGGCCGCGCCGACGTGGCCCTGCTCGTCTCCATCGCGGGGCACGTGATCCTGCGAGAGCCACACGAGGTTGAGGCCCGCCCACAGCAGGCCGCCGCCGAGCGCCAGCGCGCCCGGGCGCCGCTCCAGCGCGCTCACACCTGCCCCGTCCACAAAAAGACCGCGACCCCGGCCAAGCACAGGCCGGCGAGCAGGGTGCCGACCAGCCTCGGGCGATCGGCGGCCGCTGCCCCGAGCCCCGGTCCGGTCAGGGCCACCAAGGGCAAGAAGTAGTGGGTGGGGTGGTGGTCGATGGTCGCGAGCAGCGCGCTGTAGAGCAGCGCCCCGAGCGCCACCGCGCTGGCCTGGCGCCGGGCCCCGCCGCGCCCCCACGCCGCGAGGAGGAGCAGGGCCGCGCCGCCGCCGGTGTAGCGGGCCCAGAGTGCATAGAACTCAGGCACCCTCGAGATCAACGTCAGCGGCGCTGTTTCGCCGTGCCAGTGTTCGGGGAAGGTCTCGAAGTAGAGCACGAACAGCAGGTCCTCGGCGTCGCCGGTCTGCACGGCGAGCAGCGTGAGCAGGACCATCAGCCCGAGCCCGAGGCCGGCGAGCTGGAGGCCCGGCCGCGCCCGAGCCAGGGCGGCGCGGGGGCCGTCGGCGGCGCGGATCGCGAAGCTGCCGAGCAAGATCAAGGAGAAGACCAAGCCCGGCCAGCGCAGGGCCTGGGCCGTCAGCGCCATCAGGGCCCAGGCGCGGGGCTCGCCGCGGGCCAAGGCCGCCACCACGCCGAGCATCGCGGCGGCGTACAGGCTGTCGGGGAAGTCGTGGCTCCCCGGCTCTAGCATCAGCAGGCCGTGGGCGGCCACCAGCGCGCCGGGCAGCAGCAGGGCTAGGCCCGGCGGACGGGGGCTGAGCGCGAGCAGGGCCGTGACCGACTGGGCGCCGAGCAGGGCGAGCACGCCCAAAAACAGCAGCCCGGCGGTGTCCAGGTCGAGGCCGCCCAGCGCGCCGGCGGCGGCGAGCAGCGGGGTCCAGCCCGGCGGCTGGTTCCACACGAGGCGCCGGTCGACCAGCACCTCGGCCGCCCAGTCCAGGTTCTCCACTTGGTTCAGCAGCTGGTAGTAGTGGGTGTAGCGGAGCTCTCCGACGGCGTGCAGGGACCACACCGCCTCGGGCCCCGTCAGCAGGTAGGCCGTCTCGCCGTCCAAGCGCAGATCGACGGCCCCGCCGGGCTTCAGCGAGAGGGGGATCGGGAGCGCCGCCACCCCGCGGTCGCGGTAGCGGGCCACCGGGCCCTCCTCGGGGTCCTCCACCGGCGCGCGGCGGACCTCGGCGGTGATGGGCTCCCCGTCGGCCTCTTGCAGGCGGAGGGTCTGCCCCTCCGCGCCCCGCATGGCGACGAACACGGTGCCCTCCGCGCCTTCAGGGGCGACGAGGCGCAGGGCGCCGCCGCCGGCTGGGCCGCTCAGCCGCTGGGCCCCGCTCCCGGGCCAGCCCATCGCCTCGGCCCGCCAGGGGCCGTTCGGGTCGGGGATGACGTTCAGCACGCGATCTTCGGGGTTTGGCCCACTCGGATCCACCGCGCCGGCGGACTCGGCGGTCGGGTGGTACCAGCCGCGCTCGAGCGGGCGCAACAGATCGCCGCCCCGCGCGAAGATCACCCACAGCAGCCCCAAGCCGACGCCCAGCAGGCCGAGGCCAGCGCCTTGGGTGGGCGCGCCCGCGGCTGGGTCGCCGCGCCGGTGGCGGAGGGCCGCGCCGCCGAGCCACAGCAGGGCGCTGCTCCCGACCAGGCCCGCGGGCCAAAATCCGGGATCGAGGCCGAGCAAGCCGACCCCCACCTCGCGCAGCAGGCCGACCTCCAGCCACAGCAGGCCGAGGCTGATCCACACCCCGGCCACCGCCCGGCCCAGGCGATCGGGCAGGCCGAGCAGGGCGGCGAGGGGCTGACCCGGGACCGCGTAGAGCAGCGGCCCGGCCAAGACCAGGGCGAGCAGCGGCGGGACCCCGGGCAGCAGCGCGAGCAGGCCCGCGACGATCGCCCCGAAGCCCACGGCCCAGCGGCGCGCGGCGGGGCTCATGGGCGCACCGGCAGGTCGGGCCAGCTCCGGCCGACGAGCAGGGGCATGGGCTCGGTGCCCTCCGCGGGGTGGGCCCGATCGGCCGCGGCCAGCACCAGGGCCGGCGCCCCGTCGGCCGCCCACAGGGCGTGGCCCAGGCCCGCCGCGACGAAGGCACGCTCCCCGTCGAGCTTCAGCAGGGCTTCGGCGCCGGTGTCGGGGCAGCGCACGAGCAGCCAGCAGGCCCCCTGCAGCGGCGCGAACCACTCGCCGCTCCACCGGTGGCGGTGCTCGCCGCGGGGCTGGCCGGGCAGCAGCTCCACCACGTACACCTCGCCCAAAACAGCCTCTGGGTGGGCCTTGATCAGGGCGCCGCGGGCGTCGCGCCGCACGAGCAGCGGGGCGCGGGGGACGGCGAGCGCAGGGGGGCTATGCACGGGGCAGCTCGGAGGGCGCGGCCGCGAGAGCAGCGCGCAGCAGGGCGTGGAGGGGCCGGTGGGGGAGGGCGCCGAGCAGGGCGCGGGCCCGCCGGTCGTCGCCAACGAAGGCGGCGGGGTCGCCGGGCCGATCCGGCAGGGCCCCGCGCAAGATGAGGCCCCGGGGCTGGGCAGCGAGGTCGAAGATGGCCTCCACCACGTCAATCACACTGGCCTCCTCGCCGCCGGTGAGGTGCAGCCACTGGCCCTCCGCCGCCGGGCAGTCGGCGGCCCGCAGCAGGCCGAGCGCGATGGCCGCGGGGTCATTCCAGGCCCGGCGCTGCGCCCCCGCGGTCATGGGGAAGGGGCGGCCGGCGCGCGCGGCGGCCACGGCGCCTGCCACGAGGCCGCGCTGGTCGTCGGGGCCGATCGCCCGGAAGGGCCGGACCAAGCGCAGCTGAAGGCCGTGGCTGAGGGCCAAGAAGCGGAGGTGGGCGGCGGCGGCCACCTTGAGGGCGGCGTAGGCGGAGATCGGCGCAGGCGGGGCGTCTTCGAGGAAGGGCGCCGGTCCGCCGGCCACCTCATCGCAGGTGCCCACGTGCAGCAGCGGGCGGCCCGCGCGCAGGCAGGCCTCGCCGACCGCCCGGCTGAGGCCCAGCACGCCGTCTTCGAGGCGGGCGGTGGCCCCGAGGTCGGCCCCGAGCTCCACCGGGCTCGCGAGGTGAAAGACGTGGTCGATGCGGTTCTGGACGAGCAGCTCGGCCATGGAGGCGGGGCTGCCCCAGCCGTGCACCGGCCCGGGGTGGCGGTGCGCGGGGCCCCGGCTGAGCGCGTGCACCTCGGCGCCGGCGGCGAGCAGCTGCGCGGTGAGCGCGCGCCCGAGCAGGCCGGTCGCCCCCGTCACCACGGCCCGGCGGCCGCGCCAATCGGGTGTCCAGTCTGCGCCCACG
>CANHON010000159.1 GCA_947462115.1 Deltaproteobacteria bacterium
CACGATCAGCCCCGAGGAGGCCATCTCCACCAACGCCACTTGCCAGAGCTGCCACGCGACCCTCGACCCGCTGAGCTCCCACTTCTTCGGGTTCTTCATCCCGGACGATCAAGAGTTTACCGAGGACCCGCTGGTCTACCGGCCGGAGCGCGAGGAGGGCTGGCGCGAGTACTCGGGCCGGAACCCGGGCTACTAC
Organism: Deltaproteobacteria bacterium; assembly: GCA_947462115.1. Lineage (GTDB taxonomy): Bacteria > Myxococcota_A > UBA796 > UBA796 > UBA2385 > JAEUKK01. Next base: position 197 of record CANHON010000159.1, read on the forward strand.
GGCGTGCCCACCGCCAACGTCAACGAGCTGGCGGCCCTCATCGCCGAGGACTCCCGCTTCCATGACTGCGCGGTGCAGACCGTCTTCCAGGGCCTGACCCAGCGCACCGTGGTCGATGCCGACTGGGAAGAGCTCGCGCCCCACCGCGACGCCTTCTTGGACTCCGGCCTGCGGGTCCGTCCGCTGGTTCGGTCGATCGTGACCGCGCCGGAGTACCTCGCCGAGGCGGCGGTGGACGAGGAGCTCGCCAAGCGCGTGCCCGGCGCCAAGCTCGTCTCTCCGGAGCAGCTCTCGGCCATCGTCGAGGACATCACCGGCTACCGCTGGGACTTCGGCGGCCAGGACCTCACCACCGCGACCGCGGGCGGCGTTCCTGTGCTGCTCGGCGGCTTGGACGGTCGCACGGCCACGAACCGCAGCTACCAGGCCTCGGTCGGCGCGGTGCTCGTCCAAGAGCGTCTCACCTGGAACGCGGCTTGGGACGTCGTTCAGCGCGACTTCGCCCTCGCGGACGGCGGGGAGCGTCGCCTGATGCGCTACGTGAACGCCAACCAGGGGCCCGATGAGGCGCCCGAGGCCTTTGAAGAGCAGGTTCGGTACCTCTACCTTCGGGTCACCGGCACCCCGCTCCCGGCCCAGGCTGAAGAGGTCGAGGGCCTCGCGGACGTATGGCGTGACCTTCGGGCCATCGAGGGCTCGGGCGAGCGCGCCTGGGCCGGTGTGGTCAACGTCGTTCTCCGCGATCCTTCCGTTCTCTACTACTGACGCCCACACCAGGCATTGGAGCCCCCCATGCGTAGCCTCTCTCGACGCCGCTTGCTCCTCGATGGTGCGGCCCTCTCGGCCCTCGCCTCGTTCGGCTGGCGCCCCTCCATGGCCCGCGCCGCCCAAGGCGAGCGCAAGTTCTTGTTCTTCTACGCCGGCGGTGCCTGGGATCCCGCGGCCGTCTTTGACCCGCACCACGGCTCGGACGGCGTCGATCACCAGCCCGACAGCTACACCCGGACGCTCGGCGGCCTCCGCCACACCGCCAACGACCTCGAGATGGAGGCCGTTGGCCGCTACTTCGGGCGCTGGGGCGGGCGGACGGCGATCGTCAACGGCATCGATGCCCACACGGTCGGTCACGACACGGGCATGCAGATGACCATGACCGGCACCTCGGCCGACAACTACCCCGACTGGCCGACCACCCTCGCCTCGATGGGGCGCGGTGAGTACCCTCTGCCCCACGTTGTTTTCGGCGGGCCCGCCTACGGCGGTCACCTCGCGAGCGCGGTGGTCCGCGCGGGCGGCGGGACCCTGCTCGACCTCATCGACGGCAGCATCGTCGGCACCGCCGATCGCCCGGCTCCCCAGCTCGCGGAGCCCTCGGAGCGGGTGCTCGACGCCTATGTCTATGATCGGGTGGCCAAGTTCTCGGGCAAGCACGGCGTCAAGCCCGGGCTCACCCGCGAGCGCACCGGCGCCATGCTCGACAACTTCGACCGGACGGTCGAGATCGAGGGGCGGCGGTTTGAGGCGGGGCTCGGCTCGCTCGACAACAGCATGCTGGACCAGGCCATCAAGGCCACCGAGCTGATGCGCCTCGGCCTGACCCGCTGCGCGATGGTCGGCATCCCCGGCGGCTGGGACACCCACGGCGGCAACGACCCGCAAGAGATCCAGTTCAACGCCTTCTTCGAGGCCTTGGACGGGCTGATGCAGCACCTCGCCAGCACGCCGGGCAGCTCGGCGCCGTTCATGATCGACGAGGTGGTGGTGGTCGCGCTCTCCGAGTTCGGTCGGACCCCGCGGTTCAACGGCTCGATGGGCAAAGATCACTGGCCCTACAACTCCTCGCTGGTCGTCGGCGCGGGCGTTCGGGGCGGCCGCAGCCTCGGCTCCTCGGACGGCGGGCTCGTCGGCCAGAAGGTCGACTTCCGCACCGGTCTGCAGAGCGACACCGGCGACGTGCTCGGCAGCGAGCACCTCGGCGCTGCCCTGCTCAAGCTCGGCGGCGTGGACCCTGCGCGGGTGCTCCCGGGCGTTCAGTCCTTTGACGCGCTGCTCCGCGAGTCGGGGCGCTGAGCGCAGCAGGGCTCGGCGTCGCCCCTGCGGCGCCGGGCCGGCTGGACCGAGGAGGGGTGATGCGGTCGTGGGCGGTGGTGCTGGTGTTGGCGGCCTGCGGGGGCAAAGCAGACGACTCGGCGGCAGCCGCGGATCCCTGCGATCGCCGGCCGGCCTTGGACTGGGGCAATTTCGGCAAGGGGTTGATGGACAAGCACTGCAACGGCTGCCACTCCACCCTGGTGGAGCGGAGCTCTCGAAAAGGAGCGCCCTTGGGCGTTGACTTCAACACCTACGCCGGGGTTTTGGAGTTCGCGGACCGGATCGGCGCGCGCTCCTTGGGCGAGGCGCCGACCATGCCCCCCGGCGGCGGGCCGGACTTGGTCGAGCGCGCGCAGCTCGAGGAGTGGCTGCAGTGCGAGGTCGCCGCGGACAAAGCCGCCCTCGCGGGGGCGCCATGACGGCCATCCGCCCCGCTTGGGCTTGGATCGCCCTGGCGGCCGCGGGGCTGGGCTGCCAAAAGGACTACCGGGTCGGTCTTCAAGAAGAGGACAAGGTGCCCGTGGCCCAGCCCGACAGCGGCGCGGTGGGCGAAGACGCGCCGGACTGGGCCGACTGCACCCGGGGCTGGCGGGGCCAATACTTCAACCACTTGGAGGGGCACGCCGACTTTGGCGAGCTCAGCCCCACCGAGCCGCCCTTCGATCCGGGGCTCGTGGACTGGTGGGACGAGGGCTACGCCGCCTTCGAGCGCTATGACGCCACCCTCGACATCGGGCCGGGCTTTTGGCCGGTCGATCAAGGCTTTCCAGACGACCCCGCCTACTTCGCGGTGCGGTGGACGGCCTGGGTCTACGTCGAGGAGGCCGGCCCCGTCACGGCCTACGCGACCGCCAGCACCGATCTGTGGGTGGAGGTCGATGGACAGCCGGTCGCCCAGCTGCACGGGGACGGCGAGGCGGCGAGCGATACGATCGGCCTCGACCTTCCGTTGGGCCAGTCGCCGGTGACAGTCTACTTCGCCCAGCGCCGGGGCGACAGCGCCGTCGCGCTGCGCTTCGTGGGCGAAGGCGCGAACTTCTGCTACCCCGACTTTGAGGGCTGAGCGTCCCCGGCCGCGCGCGCGCCACGGCCGCGCCCCTGTCGGCTCCGTCTCGAAGGGCGCTGGGCGTCGGCGGCCTTCGGCGATGGCCGCGAGGGGCGCGCTGTTTCCGCGGGGGGGCGCGCGCCGCAGCGGGGCGGTGGCGCGCGGGTGCTACGATCAACGGTGTTGGGCTGCTGGCTTCCGTTGTCGCGCTCCCCGCGGGACCCCGGTGGTGACGTGCTGATTACATCTCGGTGCAGACAGCGGCCGTCCCTCGCCGCTCCAATGGTCCTTCGCTCGCCGACGCTCGCCCCTCGTGACCGGTGCCAACGATGATTGTCTCGTGCCCAAGCTGCTCCACCGGCTACAAGCTGGACGAAGGCCGGATCACCGGCCGCGGCGTTCGGATCACGTGCCCGAAGTGCAAGCACGTCTTTGTGGTCTACAAGGACGCGCCCGCGCAGGCCATGCCCAAGCCGACCGCCAGCGCCTCGCTGCTCAGCGAGCCGGCAGAGGACGAGAAGCCGGCGGATCCGGACGGGCCCACCTCGATGTACGCGGGCGCCGCTGCGCCGCCCCCGGTCGCCGCGGCGCCGCCTGCGGCCGCCGCTGGGTCGCCGGCCCCGCCCGCTCCGCCGCCGGCGCCCCCGGCCGGTCCGGTCGACGTCAACACGCTCGACTTCCGGCGCGTGGGGATCGCGGCCTGGAAGGTCAAGCTCCGCATCGGGCTTGTGTACGACTTCAATGATTTTAAGACCTTGAGTCGCTACATCGCGGAGGGTCGGGTCACAGCGGCCGATCGGCTCAGCCACGATGGAAAGAACTGGGCGGAGATCGGCGGGCTGGGCGATCTGGAGTCGCACTTCGTTCGGGTCTACCAAGAAGCGGAGGCGGCCATCGCGGCGGCCAGCCGGGCGGCGGCCAGCGCGGCGGTCGAGGAGTTCCAAGAGGACGAACCGACGAACATCATGGGCATGGCGGGCATGGACGAGGCCGTGGCCAAGAACCTCGCCGCTCCCGGCCCGAGCCCGCTGGCGAGCTTCCAGAGCTCGACCCCGGCGCGCATCGTCCCCGGCGCCGACGCGCCCAGCCCGCCTGCGGCCACGCCTGCCGAGCGCGCCGCCTCCCGGGGCGAGCCCGAGGGACCGCGCTTCGTGGACCCCTTCGAAAAGCGCAAGTCGGAGAAGGCCCGTCCAGCGTCGGGCGGGGCCCGCTCGGCCAGCAGCTCGGCCGCGAGCGCCAGCGGCTCGAGCCCCAGCGCCGCTGCCAGCAGCGCCCAGCGCAGCCCCAACGCCGCCGGCGGTCGGAGCAAGCCGGAGCAGAAGACGAGCGGCGGTCGGTCGGGGGTGGTCGTCGCTGTGGTGGGGCTCGGCCTGTTGATCGCCGCGGGCGCCTTCTTCGCGCTTCGGGACGGGGAGCCTGTCGTTGCCCCGGTCCCCGCGCCGACGCCGGCGCCTGCCCAAGCGGTGGACAGCACGAGCAACCGGGACCGGGTCAACGAGCAGATCCGCAAGGACCTGCAGCCCGCCGAGCCCGAGCCCGCCACCGGCTCCGACGATTTTGGCGTCGAGGCCGAGGAGCAGCTCATCCCGGTGGGGCCGCGTGGCGACGGTCCCGGAAAGCGCGGTGGCAAGGCCCAGAACAGCGGCGGCAGCGGCAACTCGACCGCCCGCGATCACGCCGCGGTGGGGGACGACGCGCTGAACCGCGGCGATTGGAGCGCGGCGGTCCAAGCCTTTCGCAAGGCGCTGTCGGCTGACCCCCGAAATGCCGTCTACAGCGGCAAGCTCGGCGAGGCCTTGCTACGGAGCGGTGACAGCGGCGGGGCCATGCAGCCGCTGATGGCGGGCGCGCAGGGCGGCTACAACCCCGCGTGGCGGGGGCTCGGCAACGCCGCCGAGGCCCAAGGCGATCGCAGCGGGGCCATCGGCTACTACCAGCGTTACCTCTCCGTCCGGCCGGCTCCGAGGGACGCTTCGCAGGTCCAGCAGCGGATTGACCAGCTCAGCGGCTCCTGAACGCCGCGGAGGCACTCGTGCATATCACTTGTGAGCGCTGCAGCGCGTCGTTTGACTTGGAGCTCCCACCCTCGGCTTTGGGGCCGGGGCGCAGCCTGCGCTTTCGGTGCACGGTCTGCGGGCACGGCTTCCGGGTGGTCAAGGACGGGGTGCTGGTGGCCGCTGCGCCGCCGGGCCGCCCCTTGGTGGGCATGCCCGCGCCGGAGGAGGCCCCGCCCTTGGACCCGGGGCAGCTGATGCGCCCGCCCATCGGCGCGATGCTGCTCCGCCAAGAAGGCGCCGCCTACCACATCCCCGACATGGCGACCCTCCAGCGGTGGGTGGCCGAGCGCCGGGTGTCGGCCGAGGACGAGCTCGACGTCGGCGACGGTCGGGTGGTGCGCGCCGCGGAGCTGCCGGATCTCTCCATCTTCTTTGCCCTGGTCCGACAGGTGGAGGTCGGCGGTGAAGCTGCGGGCAGCGCGCCGAGCCCCACCCTGGCCCCGGCCCCTGCCGCTGGGGGCCCCCGCGATGGGGGGGCCGACGCGCCTCCACCGCCAGAGCCCGCGCCGGAGGCGTCGTCCGGCGCGCTCGAAGACGATGGCGGCGATCCTCCCCCTGCGCGGGCGGGGCGCCCGCTGGACGCCGATGACCGGGACGACGCCGACGACGCCGACGACGGCGAGGACGCCAAGCCCGATTTGGAGCAAGACGCCGACGGAGAAGCTCCTTTCGGCGAAGCGGACGCTGAGCCCGCGCCCTGGGCCCCGCCCAGCTGGGCCGACGATGCGGCCGACCCGGCGGAGGCGCCGCCCCTGGCAGGCGATGGCGACGGCGCTTGGCGTCCCCCGAGCTGGGCAGCGGAGCCGGAGGCCCTCCCGGCGGAGGAGCCCCCCGCTGCGGCCGGCGGCTGGTCCCCCCCAAGCTGGGCGTCCAGTCCGAGCGCCCCCGCGGCTCCAGCGGCCGTGGCGCCGCCGGTCCCTGCAGGCGCGTGGTCGCCGCCGGCCTGGGCCGCTGCGGAGCCTTCCATCTCGGATGAGCCGCTGCCCGAGGCCGCCGCAGGGTGGAGCCCGCCGGCGTGGATGAGCGGCGGGCCGGCCGCAGCGGAGCCTGCGCCTTCGGAGACCGACGCGCCGGACCCAGGGGCCGGGGGCTGGTCGCCGCCGAGCTGGACGAGCGAGCCCGCCCCGGCGGTGGAGGCGCCCACGGGCACGGCGGCGGTGCTGGGCGTCGAGAGCGAGCTCGGCGGTTGGTTCGACTCGGATGGCTTTGACGATCTGGAGGGCGCGAGCCCGGAGGCCGCCCCCGTGCTGGCCGAGGCGCCCTGGGACGTGCCCGTCGTGGAGCAGCCCAAGCCGCCGCCTGCTGCGGCCGCGCCGGCGCCCGACCGCGTCGCCCCCGATGCCGGGGACGAGGACGCGCCAGAGCCGTCCCGGGCGGGGCGGACGAAGGTCCCAGCCCCCCGCGAAGAGCCAGCCGGGTCCGGGCGTATGTTTCTGATTATTCTGCTGATCGCCTCGGTCCTCGGCTTGGGCTGGTGGTGGTGGAGCCGGACGGCCCACGTCGCGCCGCCGGCGGGTCCGATCGCGGCCGCCCCCGCCGCGCCCCCGGCGCCGGTCGCGCACCCTGGCACCGGGGACGTGCCCTTCGAGCCCATCGGCGCGCCCCCGGCTCCGGCTCCGGCGCCTCCCTCGCCGGCGCCCACGGCCGCCGCTGATCCGGGCGCCGCCGCGGTCGGGGGGCCCGCCGCGACCTCGGCCGCGCCCAAGCCCAGCCCCGCACCCGCACCCTCTGCTGCGCCTGCGCCCGCCCCTGCGCCCGCCCCGGCCCCGCCGCCCGCTCCGCCCACGGACACCAAAGCGCTGGGCGTTCAGGGGCTGATCAAGGAGGGCTGGCGCCTCGCGGATCGGCGCCAGTGGGAGAAGTCGGAGGCCGAGTTCCGCCGCGCGGTCGACCTCAAGGGCAACAGCGGTCCGGCCCACTATGGCCTCGGCTACGTGCTCTCCAAGCAGGCCAAGACCGACGCTGCGCAGCGCTCGCTCTGCAAGGCCCAGCTCTACGCCGGCAGCGACGCGGCCCTCCGCCGGGAGATCGCCGCCCAGCTCACCTCCATCCAGCGCGAGTGCGAGTAGCAGCATGGCTCTCCGTCCCGAGGTGCGACACGTGCGCGTGGTCGTCGCAGAGATCGAAGAGGCGGGGCGCTACCTGCTGACCCAGCGCCGCGCCAACGCCGTCTTCCCGCTGCTGTGGGAGTTCCCTGGGGGGCGCGTGGAGGCGGGCGAGGACGACGCCGCGGCCCTGTCGCGGGCCTTGATGGAGCGGATGGGCCTGCCGGTGGAGGTGCTGGGCCTGTCGATGCAGAGCAGCCACGACTACGAGGATTACGTCGTGGAGCTGTTTGTCTACCGGGCGCAGGCCCTCGGCGCGCCGCAGGCGCTTCGGGTGCAGGGCTTCGCCTGGGTGGCGCCGGAGGATTTTGAGTCCTACACCTTCCCGCCCGCCGATCGCGCCGCGGTGGCCCAGCTCCTCGGCATCGAGGGCTGATCGGCCGGCCGCTCAGAAGGCCTGGCCCCACCCCGCGCTGATGCCGAGCCCGCCGTCGCCATAGGCCGCGTCGAGGCGGAGCGTATTGGTCGGGCGTGGCGGGAGCGCGAGCCGCAGCCCGAGGCCGCCGCCGCCGTGCGGGGCCCACCCGTCCGCTTGGTCATCGATGAGGGCGCCCTCCAGCGACGGGACGAGCGAGAACAGGCCGCTCTGGCCCAAGGCGACGCGCTGCTCCACGATCAGGACCGCGTGCGCCTGGGACCGCCACCGCCCGGCCGGTGCAGACCGCAGCAAGGCCCCGCCGCCCAGCGCTGGCAGGCGCCAGACGGGCGCGGTGTGCAGCGGGGCGGCGCCGAGCTGAAGGCGCGCAGCGAAGCCTTGATCGGGCGGGCTGCGCCGCAGCTCCACCGCGCCGAGCGCGAGGCCCCGGGCGCCTTCGCCGGTCAAGGCCGCGCTCCAAGGGCCGCCCAGCGCCCGCCCGACCCGCGCGACGCCGCCGTGCCCCGGCAGCGACCCGTCCCACCGGAGCTGTGGACCCGCCGTCCACGTGGTGCGCCCGGCCCGCCAGCTCGGCCCCACCCAGAGCTGCTCGCTCCAGAAGCGCAGGGTCTGCGCCCGCTGGCCATCGGCGTAGACGTCGAGCACCGCGCGGCTGACCTGGACCGCCCCGTTTGCGCCCAGACCGGGGCGCGGCGGGCTCTGGAGGGCGAGGCCGGCGCTGGCCTGGCCGCGCTGGGTCAGGCTGAGCTGGGCGTCCAGGCGCCCGCCGCGCAGCGCGAGATCGGGCTGCCGCAGCTGAAGGCCGAGCCCGACGCCCTGACCCGAGCCCCCGACCGGCGCGAGGCCGGCCGCCCAGGTGCCCGGCCCGCTGGGCCACGCGCCCCGGCCCGCCTTCAGCGCGGCCGCGAGCCCGGAGGCTTCGGGGTCCAGCGCCACCAGGGGCGCGGCGCCCGCCCACACCAAGCGGGCGTTCGCAGCGGCCGGGAGCGCGGCGACCGCCCGGCGCGCCTCGTCGATCGCGACGGTGAGGTTGACGCTGGGCACGCCAATCTCGGCGGGGAACAGCTCACGGTCCGCCCGGGCGAGCGCGCAGAGGGCCCGATCCTCGGGGCACCGTCGGAGCGCCGCGTCGGCCCGCGGGCCGTGCACGACGAGCCCGGCCGTCCCGCTGACCAGCAGCAGCCGGAGCTCCGCCATCGCGATCACGGCGGGGTCGCTCGCCTCGGCGGCGGCCCGCCAAGCCGAGCGGGCGGCAGGCCGGTCCCCGCGGGCCCAGGCCCGATCGCCGGCCTCGAGCATGGCGTAGCCCAGAGGTGCGGCTTCACCGGAAGGCGTCGCTTCGCCTGAAGGCGGCGCTTCGCCCAACGGTGCGGCCTCGCGCGGCGGTGGGGGGCCGTCGGGCGCGCCCCTGGTCCCCGCCGCTGCCGGGACGTGGAGGAGCAGCAGGGCCAGCGGGCTCATCCAGGGAGGCCGGGCGCGACCGCGCGCGCCTTCACAGCCGCCGGTGCGCGGCGAGCGGGATCTCCTGCCGGATCTGCGCCGTGCGCGCCGGGTGGACCTGCGCGATGCAAAAGCCCTCCCCATCGCCACACTCGGCGAGGACGGTGCCCCAGGCGTCGATGATGAGCGCGTGCCCGTAGGAGCGGCGCAGCCCGCCGTCATCGTGGGGCCCCCACTGGGCGGGGGCGATGACGGTGGCTTGGCACTCGATGGCGCGGGCGCGCAAAAGGGTGTGCCAGTGGTCCTTGCCGGTCATCAGGGTAAAGGCGCTGGGCACGG
>CANHON010000160.1 GCA_947462115.1 Deltaproteobacteria bacterium
CTCGCCGCCGCGCTCGACCAGCGGCTCCGGCCAGCGCCGGCGCTGCGTCGCGTGATCAACGCCACCGGCGTTGTTCTCCACACCAACCTCGGCCGGGCGCCCCTGGCCCCCGAGGCGGTGGCGGCCGTGTCCGCGGCGGCCGCGGGCTACTGCGACGCCGAGCTGGACCTGGAGACCGGGGAGCGCGGCGGCCGCGGCGAGCGGGTGCTGGCCCAGCTCTGCGCGCTGACCAGGGCGCCGGCGGCCTTGGTCGTCAACAACAACGCCGCCGCGGTCTTGTTGGTGCTCACCGCCCTGTGCGCCGGGCGCGCGGTGGTGGTGAGCCGCGGCGAGCTCGTGGAGATCGGCGGCAGTTTTCGGGTGCCCGACGTGATCAGCGCCGGCGGCGCCCGCCTCGTCGAGGTCGGCACCACCAACCGCACCCGCCTGAGCGACTACGCCGGCGCCATCGACGCCCAGACCGGCGCCCTGCTGCGGGTGCACCCCTCCAACTTCTCGATGAGCGGCTTTGTGGAGCGGCCGGGCCGGGCGGCCCTCGCGGCGGTGGCCGCGGCCCACGGCCTGCCGCTGATCGAAGATCTCGGGGCCGGGCTCATCGGCGCGCCGCCCCTGAGCCTGCCGGAGGCGGCGGAGGACGCGGTCGAGGCGGCCTTGTCGGCGGGGGTGCGCCTCGTGACCTGCTCGGGCGACAAGCTGCTGGGCGGCCCTCAGGCGGGGATTATCGTCGGGGACGCTGATCTCGTCGCGCGCTGTCGCCGGCACCCGCTCTACCGGGCCCTGCGGGTGGACAAGCTCACCCTGGCCGCGCTCGGCGCCACCCTCGACCTCATCGCCCGCGGGGGCCGGACCCCCACCGCCGCCATGCTCTCGGCAGGGCCGGCGGCGCTGCGGTCGGTGGCCGAGGCGCTCGCGGCGGCGGTGGGGCCCGCGGCGGCGGCGGCCGGCCTGCGCCTCGAGCTGGAGGACGATGAGGCGCGGGCAGGCGGCGGCTCGTGGCCAGGGGAGGGCCTGCCGGGGCCGGTGGTCGCGCTCCGCGGCCGCGGCCTGGACGCGCTGGCGCGGGCGCTGCGCCTGGGCTCGCCTGCCGTGCTGACGCGCACCCAGCGCGGGGCGCTCCGACTCGACCCCCGTGCCTTGCTGCCCGGTGAGCTGGAATTGGTCTGCGGAGCCCTGAACCGCGCGCTCGCGGCGCGCCGCGCCCCTGGTTAGTGGCGTCGATGTCCCAGGGCTTCTATGAGATGCTCGGCGTTCCGGCCGAGGCGACCACCGAGCAGCTGCGCGCCGCCTACCAGCGGCGGCTCGCGGAGCTGGTGCGTCGGCTGCGCGCCGCCCGCAAGCAGGGCGCGGACGTCAGCATTTTGGAGTCCCAAGAGCGCGAGCTGCGCGAGGCCATGGACGTGCTCGCCGACGCCGGCCGCCGCCGCCGCTACGACGCCTTCCGCCGCGCGGTGTCCACCGAGCTGCCCACGGACGCCGAGGGGCTGTGGGAGGGCGCCCGGTGGGCGCTGGTCGAGCCTGTGGCCCCGCTGGCCGTCGCCTGCTTGCGGGCGCTGACCGACCTGCCGGTTGGCGATCCGCTGCCCGATCCTTCGCTCAAGCTGTCCGCCAAGCCCGAGCCGCCGCCTGCCGCCGTGGTGCCCCTGCCGGGCCCGCGCCCGCCGGCCCCCCGCCTGCCCTTGCCGCCGCCCGGCCGCACCGCCGCGGTGGTGATCGCCGCGCCGGAGACCGCTGTGGGGGGCCTGCCTGACGTCGATCCCGGCCCGCAGCCCCTGCGCGTGGCCCCGCCGGTGGCCGCTCCGCCCGATCGTGGCACCTCCCCCGGCCGCCGCCCCGCCGAGCCCGAGGCGCCCCGGACCGCCCCGCCGCCCCCGCTCACCGCGCCGGTGCCGCCGCCCCGTCCCGCCCCGCCGCCCGTCGATGATTGGCTGGTGGACGATGAGTCCGAAGAGGATCTGCTGCCATCGGTGGCCGACGTCGTGGCCCCGGCGCGGGTCCCGGCCGTGGCCCACCTGCGGGTCGATGGCCGGATGGTCCCGGTGCGCGTCGAAGAGGACGACGGGGACGACGCCTCCGAGGGCAGCGGCCCGGCCTCCGACTGGGGCAGCAACTACGGCAGCCGCTCGGGCGCCGAGGCCGACCCCCTGGAGCCGCCGCTGCGGGTCGGGCCCTCCCTGCGGATGGTGCCCAGCGCGCCGCCCGAGCCGCCGCTGGACGAGATCGGCCGCATCGCCAAGCGCCACGGCCTCAGCGGGCGGTTCTTGCGGGAGGTCCGGCAGCACCGCGGCATGACCCTCGACGATCTGGTGCGCAGCACCCGCATCTCCAGCCGCTTCCTCACCGCCATCGAGGAGGATGACTTCGAGCGGCTGCCCAACGCCACCTTCGTGCGCGGCTACCTCAAGCAGGTGGCCGAGGCGCTGCAGGTCGCGGATCGCGGCGTCGTGGAGGGCTTTATGGAGCAGTACAAGGCCAGCCGCGCCTGATGCCGCCCGCGCCGCCCTCCCCCGTCCCCGAAGACGGCGAGCTGGATGACCTGGACGACGCTGTTTTCCCGAAGTCGGGCGCGCTGGCGGGCGCGGAGGCGGCCGGTCCGCACCGCCTCGTGGGGAGCCCCGGCCGCCTCGACAGCGTGCTGAGCGCTGCCCTGCCCCTGACCCGCAGCCGGCTGGCCGCCCTGATCAAGGCGGGGGCGGTGCGGGTGGACGGCGCGGTGGTGTGCCGGCCCTCGGCCACCCTGCGCGGGGGCGAGGACCTGGCGGTGGAGGTGCCGCCGCCGCCGCCCTCGGCGCTGGTGCCCGAGGACCTGGGCCTCCCGCTGCTGCACCTCGACGCGCAGGTGGTGGTGGTGCACAAGCCCGCGGCCCTGGTGGTGCACCCGGCCAAGGGCCACCCCACCGGCACGCTGGTGCACGGCCTCCTGCACCTCTGTGCAGCGGCAGTGCCGACGCCCGGCGACTTTCCGGTCGATCCGAGCCGGCCGGGCGTGGTGCACCGCTTGGATCGCGGGACGAGCGGGGTGATGGTCGCGGCCCGCACGCCCGAGGCCCTGGCGGCCCTGGGCGCCCAATTCGCCGCCCACACCGTCGAGCGGCGCTACCTCGCCTTGGTGCACGGCCGCTGCCCCGAGGACCGCGGGCGGGTGGACCTGCCCCTGGGCCGACACCCCCACGATCGGCTGCGCATCGCTGTTCGCGCCGAGGGCAAGCGCGCGGTCACCCACTGGGAGCGCCTCGCAGAGGGCCACTTTGCCGTGCCTGGCGACAAAGCCGGCGGGGTGGTCAGCCTCGTGCGCTGCCGGCTGGAGACCGGGCGCACCCACCAGATCCGGGTGCACCTGACCGAGCTCGGGCTGCCCCTGGTGGGCGACCCCCTCTATGGCCGACCGGCGCGGCCCTTGCCCCGGGCGCTCGCCGAGGGCATCGACCACCAGCAGCTCCACGCCGCGCGCCTGGGCTTTAGTCACCCGGTCAGCGGGGCGCGGCTGCGCTTCTTCTCGCCGCCGGAGCCGCCCTTCTTGGCCCTGTGCGCGGCGCTCGGCATCGACCCGGCGTGCTGGGCCGACACCTGAGCGCGGTCGGGCCCCGCGGGCGGGCCCGGCTGGCGGGCTGCGGGCCTCAGGCCTCGCCGTCCGTTTTGGCCCCCGTGGCTGGGGGGCGGGGCTTGAACAGGCCGCCGAGGATGCTGCCCAGATCGACCTTCACCTTGGCTGGGGCCGCGCCCATCGTCTGCCCGTCGGCGCTCGGCTGGGGCACGGTGACGTCGAGCTCGAGGGTCTGGGGCAGCACCTCTTGCAAGAAGCCGCGGAGCAGGCCGCCCACCACCTCGCCGCCGTGCTGCTGCAAGAAGGCGGCGTCCACGGTGGTGCCGTCGGTGCCGCCGGCCGCGGCGAAGATCTGGCCCATGGCCTCCTGCATGCGCGGGGGCAGGCTGATGGGCACGGGGCCCGGCGGGGGCGCGTTTTGGGCGTCGGGGCCCGCGGACCCGGCACCGTCGGCGGCCGTGGCCTTGGGTGCCTCGGGCGCGGGCGCGCCGGCGGTGGCATCGCTGGGATTGACGTCGGCGGCGTTGTCTTGCACGTTCGGCTCGGCGGGAGGAGGGGGAGACAGGGGCCGGTCGTCGGCCACCGCCACCGCGCGGCTGATCGGCGGCGGCGCGGCCGGCGGGGCGGGCGGGGCGAGCTGCAGGGGGCGGGCCGCGCGCGGGGGCTCGGCGGCGGCGGCGTCCAGGGCGGCGTCCAGCATCTCGATGATGCGCTGCGGCGCGACGCGGCGCGGGTCGTCGGCCGGCGCGTCGCCCAGCGAGGCCTCGGCTTCGGCGAAGGCGGCGTCGAAGGTCTGGCGGATGTGGGCGTGGAGGGCGGCGGTGTCCATGGCGGGGCTGACGCTGATCTCGGCCTGCGCGTCGGTGGGCCAGGAGAGCTCGAGGCCCCGCAGCAGCGGCTCGTAGCGGAGGCGGCTGCGGGCGTCGATGGGCGCGGGGCCGTCGTCTCCGGCCTGCAGGATGACCCAGCCTTGCCAACCGGCTTCGCCCTCGCCGAAGCGCAGCTCCACCGCCGAGCGGCCGGCGCCGGGCACCGAGGCCGTGCGCAGGGCAAGGCCGGGGCCCTTGTCCAGCGCCAGCATCAGCTCGGCCGGCAGCGCGCCGCGATCGGTCGGCCCGCCGAGGTGCTGCTCGATGAGCAGCAGCGTCGCCCAGCGCAGGGCGGCGTCGTCGGGCGGCAGGCGCTCGGGGCCGTCGTGGGCCGCCACCTGCCCGCTGAGGAACAGGGCCACCTGGGGCCGCACCTTGGTGGCGCCGGAGACCGTCCAGCCCTCGGGGCCCTCGTCGAGCATCAAGAACAGGTCGCCGAGCGGGCGGCCGATGCCCGCGCGGGACAAGACCGCCTGCTGGGCGGCGCGGGGCCCGGCGGTGTGGGCGATGCCGATGGGCTCGATGTTCAGGCCCTTTCTGGACACCTGGCCGAACAGGTCGGAGAGGCGGTCCTCGCCGCGGCCCCAGTCGTCGGGGGTGGTGGCGGCCTGGGCGGCGGCCTCGTCGGCCTGGGTGGCGGCCGTGGTCCAACGCAAAGCAGCCGCTAAGGCGGCCTCCTCGCGGGCGAGCTCGTTCATATAGGCTCCTGGGGGCCGCTGAGCCGAAGCGCGGCCCGCGGCCAGGGGGGTGAGGCGCGCGCTCAGTCGTCGAAGGCGATGCCGCTCCGGCGGAAGATGTCGCGCATCTCGCTGTCTTCACGGCCGTCCACGTCGCCGAGCAGCGAGTTCGCGCCGCCCGCCTGCGACACGACGCTGCGGAGGTCGCCGTGGCTGGCCGAGAACTTGATGATCTCGAGGATGCACTCTTCGTCGTCTTCGCTGACCCAGCCACCCGACATGGTCTTGATCATCTCCGCCCGCATCTCGGCCGGCGCGTAGCGGTGCTCGCCCTTGCGCACCGACTCGCGCATGCGGTCGTCGGCGCCGAAAAGGGCGTCGAGCAGGCCCGGCTTGTCGCCCGAGAACAGGTCCACGATCTTCTGGAACCAGGGCGGCAGGTAGGGGCGCAGCAGGCGCCCGGCGGTCTGTAGCGCCGCGACGACCTTCTGCACGGCGGTCTTGATGCGGTCCCAGGACAGCTCGCCCTTGAAGATCTTCCAGACGCAGTAGACGATGAGGCCGACTGGCCCGAAGGTGGCGGTGGCGGTGATGAGGCCGATGATGAGGCCGACCAGCTCGCCCAGCGCGCCGATGCCCTCGGCCATCACCTTGATGTCCTCGATCACCGACATCATCTTGTCGAGCTTGGCGTCGCCGGTCTTCTGCTGGCCGGCGATCTGGCTGCCGCCCTCGATCTGGGGGCCGCCCTTTTTGTTGGCGGCCTGGCCGGCGTTGTTGTTGAAGCCGGTGGTGGGCACGCTGGTGGTCTTGGTCGGCCGCTGCTGGGCCGCCGGGGCGGGCACGGGCGTGGTCGGGTGCGCGCTTTTGCTCGACTGGTCGCCGAAGGTGTACTTGCCGCCCCACTCGAAGCTGAACACCTCGCCGAGCGGCTGCTGGATCCCGGCGAACTCGTGCTCCCACGGGTCGAGGCCGCGGATGCTCGCCGAGACGAAGGGCGTGAGGCTCAGGTCGAGGCGGGGCTTGATGCTGACGCCGACGCCGAGCTCGCCGCGGAAGCCCTGGGGGCCGCCCTCGAGCTTGCCGGAGGGGGTGACCGAGACCGGCGCCTCGAGCGCCACCTCGCCCTTGACGCCGGCGCCGACGGCGGCCACCGCGAGGTTGCCCTCCAGGCCGATGTAGGGGGCGATCTTGGCGCTGAAGTCCATGCCCCAGTCGAGCTGCAGGTCGGCGCTGAAGGTCGGCACCTCGCTGTGCTCGCTGATCGGGCGCCAGTCCTGAACGTGCAGCCCTGCGGTCATCTCGAGCGCCCGTAGGCCCATCGACATGCCGCCCTTCATGCCGAAGAACAGGCCAAAGGGGCCCCAGATCGGCACGCTGGTCTTGGGGACGAGGTCGCGCTCCAGGCTGAACAGCGTGCGGGCGTCGACGAGGTTGCCTTGGATGGTCGTGTCGATGTTGAGCACGGGGTCGAGGGTCTGGTCGATGGCGACGCCGACCGAGACGTCCTTGACCAGCTCGTTCATCGCGTAGGTGACCTGGCCGGTGCCCTCGAAGGTGTCGTCGGCGTGGTAGGCGACCGTCACCTTGCCCGTCATGCTCCGGCCCTTGGCCGGGTCGTTGAACAGCGTGAAGTCGAGCTCGCCGTCGCCTTCGTAGACGTCGCGGCCGGACTCGTTCGACCAGTTGACGTTGAAGGTGCCCGTCATGTTGTTGAGCGAGGGCACCGTGATCTTGCCGCCGCCGCCGAGCTGGACGAGCTTGTTGTCCTTGATGGTGCCGGTGCCCTTCACCTCGGTGAGCACCAGCTTCCCGTCGAGCATGCTCATGGGGCGGAGCAGCTCGGCGGTGCCGTGGAGGGTCTCCAGCACGTTGGTCACGGCGTTGTAGGTGCCGTTGGCCGTGATGCGGGCCTGGGGCTGGCCGTCGGTGATGAGCTCGGCGATGAGCGTCCCGCCGATGCGGCGCAGCTCGCTGTCGACCACGGTGGCGTCGCCGCCCGAGCCCTTCAGCAGCTTGAGGACAGCGCCGCCGCCGAGATCGTAGGTGAGGTCGCGGCCGAGCTTGATGTCGCCGCCGCCGTTGACCTTGCCGGTCTCGGGGTTGTAGTCGCCGTTGACCTTGCCGCCGAACAGCGGGCCTTGGCCGTCGCGCACCTCGAAGGGCACCTGGCCGTCGAGCTTCTTGAGCTGGTTCTGCTCGATGTGGGCGGTGGCGCCGGTGCCGGGCATGATCAAGAAGGTATAGTTTTCAGACTGATAGAGCTGCTTCTCGCGGGTGACCGTGGCGGCGCCCGCGCCGGTGAACCCGGTGCCGCCGGCCGCGTCAAAAGTGCCCTCGATGCTGAGCTTGGCGTACTCGCCGCCGCCGTCGCGGGCGGAGAGCTGGATGTTCCCGCCCACTTGGGTCAGCGCGTTGTCGGCCAGCGTGACCGTGGCGCCGGTGCCCGGCATCAGCCACAGCTGGTCTTGGCCGAGGGTCCCGAGCCGCTTCTCGATCAGCACCTCGGCCTCGCCGGTGCCCGAGAGCTGCTTCTCGGCCATCTTGTAGGTGCCGGCGACCTTGCCCTTGATGAACTTCTGGCCCTCTTCATCGAGGCGCATCGGCACCTTGCCGCCGATGCTCTTGAGGTCGGACTTGTCGACCTTGACGGTGGCGCCGGTGCCCTTCTCGAGCCACAGGTGGTACTTGCCGGCCTGGGCGACGTCTTGCTCGACCAGCAGCTCAGCCTTGCCCTCGCCGCTGATGCCCTCGCCCTTCTTCCACTCGCCCAGCAGGTCGGCCTTGGCGAACTTCTCGCCGTCCTTGTTGATGCGGTTCTTGAGGGTGCCGCTCATCGAGGTGAGGTCGTTCTTCTCGACCACGCCGGTGACGGAGCTGTCCTTCTGCAGGGCGAGGCTGTAGGCGCCCTTTTGGGCGAGCTGCTTCTCGCGCACGACGGTGGCGGTGCTCGTCATGTCGAGCACGTTGCCGTCCATGAGCCAGGTCGCGCCGCCCTCCAGATCGACGAAGCGGCCCTCGGCGTCGTCCACGCCGACCTTCAGCTCGCCGGTGATCTTGGTGAACTGGTTGTTCTCGAGGTGGCCGGTGGCCTCGCTGCCGCGCAGGGCGGTGGCCTTCCAGCCCTCTTCGCCCATGCCCTCGGCCAGCACCACGTTGCGGGCCAGCGCCGCCTTGCCCGTCCCGTTGACCACGTCGTTGGCGACGTCCCAGTCGGCCTTGGCGCGCAGGTTGAACAGGTTGCCCTCGCCGTCGGCGACGCGGGCCTTGAGGTCGGCCTCGAGCCGGGTGAGCGCGTTGGCGGCGATGGTGCCGGTGACGCCGGAGCCCTTCTGGACCTCGAGCGTCCAGCCGGGGGTGCCCTCGATCACGCCGCCGGTCTTGCGGGGGTGGAAGAAGGGGCGGGCGGTCTGGAGCTCCAGCTGGCCCGAGACCTGCTCTTCGGCCAGCTTGATCTCGGCGTTGCTGACGGTGCCCTCGAGCAGCGGCCCCTCGAGGTCGTGCACCACGAAGTTGCCGGAGCCGCCGATGCGGGTGAGCTCGCTCTCCTCGACGGTGGCGTCGAGCTCGCTGCCGGCCAGCACCACGGTCCGCCACAGGCCGTCGGCGGAGGTGTGCTCGAGGTCGGACTCGAGGCGCAGCTTGCCGTTGCCCGACAGCTTGCCGCTCTCGACGTTGTAGACGGCGTTGGAGACTTTGCCCGAGAGGAACAGGGCGCCTTCGCGCAAGTGCTGGAGCTCCAGATCCATCTGGACTTGGGTCAGCGCGTTCTGGGCGAGGGTGGCGCGGACGACGCTGCCCGGGAGCACCTTCAGCTGGTCGCCGCTGAGGCCCGCCGGCAGGACCAGCTCGCTCGCGAGCGTGGCGGTGGCGGTGCCGTCCACCATGTTGGTCTCGACGTCGAGGGCGCCCGAGAGCGTGCCGTCCAGCTCGACGACCGACAGGGAGGGGCTCAGCACCGAGGCCGAGAAGGGCACGTTGCCCGTCAAGCTGGTGATCCGGTTGGCCGCGACCTCCGCGGAGAGCGCGCCGCCCTGCTTGAGGGTGAAGGTGCCAAAGCCCACCGTGACCGACAGGTCTTGGTTCATCGAGGCCGCGGCGACGCCGGTCAGCTCGTGCTTTTGGATGTCGTAGGTGCCTTGAAGCTGGCCCTGCACCTTGTCGGTCTGGATGTGCAGGGCGGCGGCGGCCTCGGTGAGCACGTTCTGCGCCACGCGCAGCTGCACCCGGGAGTTGAGCACGGCGAGGTCGCCGAGGGTCAGCTCGGCCGACTGGGTGAGCTCGCCCGAGAGGGTCCACTGGGCGGTGTCGGGGGCGAGCTCGGCGTGAACGACGCCGCGCAGCCACTCCCGGACGCCGACGTCGATGTCGCCAGCGAGGGCGACGCTCGGATCGCCCTGCAGCCAGCTGCCGCGCAGCTCGCCGGAATTGAAGACCACGGCGGGCACCGGCGCGTAGCCGGGCGTAGCGGTGACCGTGACCCGCGCGCCGAGCTGGCCGTCGCGGAA
>CANHON010000161.1 GCA_947462115.1 Deltaproteobacteria bacterium
CCCGCACCCGGGCGCCCTCGGCCTGGCCGGCCTTGGGGTGCAGGCGCACCACCGCCGGACCCTCCGCCCGGTGGAGCGCGTCGGGGCCGCCCGCTGCCCGCCCAGACATGCGCAGGGTCAAGGCGGCCGGCGGGGCTGGGGGCTCGGCGGCGAGCAAGGCGGCGCGCGCCTCGGCCGGGAGGAGCTGGAGGCGGCCGCTCGGGTGGCTGACCCGCCACAGCGAGCGGTCCGAGGCCCCGCGATCGAAGCGGAAGGGCTCGGCGCCCAAAGCAGCCTGGGCCGCCTCGTCCGCGAGGTCGAGCGCCCGGCGCTGCCAAGCCGCGAGATCGGCGGTGGCCAGCGCCCGCGCCGCCAGGGTCAGGGGCAGCCCGAAGGAGGAGCCGCGGGGCCCGGGGTGGAGCGCCGCGAAAATATCGTGCAGCACGTCTTCTACCGCGCGCTGCTCGCCGGGGGGCCGCGACAAGGCCGGGGCGGAGCGGAGCAGATCCCGGGGCAGCAGGGCCGCGCTGAACAGCTCGATGTCGGCCCGCTCCCAGGGGTGGAGCACCGGCAGCACCCAGTCGGCCCGGTCGTCGGTGGGGCTGGGGCTGCGGCTGAGGCTGATGAGCAGGTCGAGGCCATCGAAGGCGGCCTGGTCGGAGGGGCCAAAGTGCCCGACCGGGTCGCCCTCCACGGCGATCAGCGCCCGCAGGCGCCCCGCGCCCGACAGCCGGAGCTCGGCCGGCAGCGCGCCGGCGGGGGCCTGCAGCGCCAGGAGCGGGCGGTCGGTGGACCGGAGGCGGGGGGCCTCGGCGGCCGGCACGAGGCTCATCGGCAGGTGCAGGTCGAGCACGCCGCGGTGATCGTAGAGGCCGCCGGGCCGCAGCAGGTTGGCGGTGATGGCGTGCAGGCACAGCCAAGCCCAGGCGCCGAGCTCGCCGTGCGGGCCCTGGAAGGCCGACCAGCCCGGGTGCAGCACCGACATGGCCGCGCGGCCAAACTTGAGGGCCAAGCCGGAGATCACGGCCGGCGCCACCCCGCAGCGCTCGGCGCAGCGCTCGACCGGCCAGGCCTCCAGGGCCGCCGCGAGCCGGTCCCAGCCCTCGGTGTAGTCGCGCACGAACTGCTTGTCCCGCCAGTCGCCCTTGACCGCCGCCGACAGCATGCCCAGGATGAAGAAGGGCTCCGACCCCGGCCGCACCGCGACGTGCTGGTCCATCTCAGCGGCCAGCGGGGTCTTTTCGGCGTCCACCACCACGACCTTGGTGCCCTTGGTCTTGCGGGAGTGGCGCAGCTCCTCGAGGGCCCGACCGCCCGCTTGGCCCGGCCCCCAGCCGGCCTCCGGCCCCGCGCCGCCGATCAGCACGACGAAGTGGGCCCGCCCGAGGTCCGACAGCAAGAAGGCGGGGTGGCCGAGCACCGCCTGGGCCGCCCGCAGCCGCGGCCCGAGCAGCTCCATCGGCGCGCTGAAGATGCGGCGGGTGCCGCTGCCCACGCCCACGGCCAAGGCCCGCACCATGGCCAGCGGCGCGCGGGGCAGGCCCTCGCCCAGCCACAGGCCGAGGCCATCGGCCCCCTCCTCGGCGCGGATGGACCGGAGCTTCGACCCGATCTCCCGGATCGCCTCCTCCCAGCTCACCGGCTGCAGCGCGCCGTTCACCCGCCGCATCGGCCGCTGCGGGCGGGACGGCGCGCGCAGGGCAGCCGGCGCCCGGTGGGCGATGGCGCAGGGCGCAGCGCCCCCCGTCACGGGATCGGATGGATCGGGGAAGAGATCGCGCAGCACGCCATCCTCGACATGAGCGAGGAGGCCGCAGGCGGACTCACAGAGGCGGCAAGTGGTGGTGTCGTGCATCGCGGCGAACATAGCCCAGGTGAGCGGCGGCGCCCGAAGCGGAGCCCCGCGGGGAGGCGCGCTCAGGCGCGTTTGAGCCGGGGGCCGAGGGGACGGCCGTCGGGGCCGCGGGGCAGGGCGTCCACCCACCCCGCCGCGCTGTCGGGGAAGGCGTCGGCGAAGGGGATGTAGGGCTTGATGTCAAGGATCGGTGTGCCATCAATGAGATCATGACCGCGCACCGCCACCCGCCCGCCCTCCCGCCCGACGAGCTGCACACAGGACAGGGCGATGGGGTTGGGCCGGTGCGGCGAGCGGGTGGCGAAGACCCCCCGCTTGACCCCGCCCCGCGGCGGGCGCACCAAGGCCGACCAGGCCGGGTTGTTGAGGTGCATCCACGACAGCAGCCACAGGCGGGCGAAGCCGTCGAGGTCGCGCAGCGCGTCGGGATCAACGTGGGGCAGCAGCTCCACGAAGCCCTCGGCCTCGGGGGCCGGCTGGTCATCGAGGGCGCCTTGGCGGGGCGTGCCGTGGCGCTCGCGGTAGGGGCTGCGCATCACCCCGATCGGCCGCAGCAGCAGCTGCTCGGGGAAGCCCACCACACCGGCGTAGTCCCGCGGCGCCGCCACGCCCACCGGGCTCCGCGGGCCCCCGCTGACCGGCCCGCCCTCCGCTTCGGCCAGCGGGCCCGCCTCGTTTGTTTCGCCCGCCTCACCCGCCTCGCCTGCCTCGCCCCAAAGGCCCGGCGCCGCCGCGGACAGGGGTCGCCCCTCGCGGCCGGTCACCGGGCCCGCCGGTCGGGCGGCGCGCCGGCGTCGAAATCCGGGCTGGGCGGGCGGTCGAAGGCCGGGAGGGGGTAGCGGTCGGCCCCGACCTCGTCCTCCGCTTCGGTCTCGGCCTCCCCTTCGTCCGGTCCGCCGATGGCGAGCCCGGCGCTGGCGGTGACCAGCGCCGCCAGGGCGGCGAGGTCGAGGCGCGCAGCGGCCTCGGTGCCCGAGAGCAGTCCCGAGACCAGCTCCCGCTTGTCGGCGTGCATCTCCAAAACAGTCTGCTCCACGGTGCCCTCCGTGATCAGCCGGATGACCGTCACCGGCCGCGCTTGGCCGATGCGGTGCGCCCGACCGGTGGCTTGGTCTTCGACGGCGGGGTTCCACCAGGGGTCGAGGTGGATGACCGCCGAGGCGGCCGTGAGGTTGAGCCCCACCCCGCCCGCCTGCAGCGAGATCAAGAAGACGTCGGCCTGACCCGCTTGAAAACGCTCGATCTGGGCTTGGCGCCGGGCCACCGGCGTGCCCCCGTCCAGCCGGCAGAGCAGGTGCCCGTCGCGGAGCAGCGCGGCCTCCACGAGGTCGAGGTGGCGGACGAACTGGCTGAACACCAGCACCTGCTGGCCCGCCGCCCGCAGCTCGGCGAGCAGCGCCCGCAGCCGCTCGAGCTTGCTCACCACCCCGGCGAAGTCCCCCGCCCCGCTCACCAGCGCGGGGTGGCAGGCGAGCAGGCGCAGCCGGGTGAGGGCCGCGAGCACCGCCAGCCGCCGGGCCTCCTCGCCGAGCTCGGGCGCGGCGCTGAGCCCCTGGAGCGCCTCGGCCCGCGCCGCTTCGTAGCGCGCCCGGTGGGGCGGGCTCATCGGCAGCAGCTCGCTGCGCTCGGTGCGCGGCGGCAGCTCGGGCGCGACCTCGGACTTTCGGCGGCGGAGCACAAAGGGGCGGATCAACGCCGCGAGGCGCGCCCGGCGGTCGCGATCGCCCTCGCGCTCGATGGGCCCCACGAAGGTCTCCCGGAAGCGGCCGAGGCTGCCGAGCAGGCCGGGCGCGGTCACCGACAGCAGCGACCAGAGCTCCGACACCCGGTTCTCCACCGGGGTGCCGGTGAGCGCGAGCACAAAGCCCGCGTTCAAGGCCCGGGCGGCCCGGGCCCGCGCGGTGTCGCTGTTCTTGATGGCGTGGGCCTCGTCGAGCACCACCGTGGCCCAGGCCACCGCCCCGAGCTCCGCCTGATCCCGCACCAGCAGGCCATAGCTGACGACCACCACCTGCGCGGGGCCCGGCGGCGCGCCCGAGGAGCCGCCCGCGCCCGGCCGCCGCGCCCGGTGGGCCCAGACCTCCAGCCCGGGGGCGAAGCGGGCGGCCTCGCTCAGCCAGTTGGCCTCCACGCTGGTGGGCGCCACCACCAGCGCCGGCCCCTCGCCCGCGCGCAACAGCAGCAGCGCCAGGGCCTGAACGGTCTTGCCCAGGCCCATGTCGTCGGCCAGCACCGCGCCTGCACCCCAGCTCGCGAGCTGGGCCATCCACCGCAGCCCCGCGAGCTGGTAGGGCCGCAGGGTGGCGCGGAGGCCCGCCG
Organism: Deltaproteobacteria bacterium; assembly: GCA_947462115.1. Taxonomy (GTDB): domain Bacteria; phylum Myxococcota_A; class UBA796; order UBA796; family UBA2385; genus JAEUKK01. The sequence goes on from CANHON010000161.1 coordinate 4,154, forward strand.
GCGCGCTGACCTCGACCCGCTCGGCGGCCTGCACCCGGGCCCGGAGGGCCGCCCAGCGCTCGTCGGCCTCGATCTCCGCGCCGGCCCGCGCCAAGGCCTCGACCGCGCCGACCCCCACCGCCGGGATCGCCCGCCCCTCGGGCCCCAGCCGGCTGAGCTGCTCGAGGGCTTCGAGCTGCTCCCGCAGGCTGTCCTGCAGCGCCACCCAGCCCCGCCCCTCGACCGCGAGGTAGCGCCGACCGGCCGCCACCATCTGCAAGAGGGCCTCCAGCTCAATGATCACACCATCGACCTCCAGCCCGCCCGAGAGGCCAAACCAGTCGCGGCCGCCGCCCACCTGGAGCTGCAAGGCCGCGGCCTCGGCCGTGCGCAGGGGCGCGGGCCGCTCGCCGTCCCACACCACCTCCAGCGCGCCGGGCCGGGCCGTCCGCTCCGCTTCGAGCCGCTGCACGATGAGCAGGGCCTCGTCGGTGCGGGCGATGAACCAGGCCCAGGGCTCGGCGGCCGCGTCCAGCGACAGGCCCAGGCGGGCTGCGAGGTCCTTGGCCGCCCAGAGCTCCTCGCCCCGATCCCGGGAGGCCCAGCGCCGCCCGCCGTCCGCCGCCCGGCCGTGGGCGATGGGCGGCCCCTGGCCCGGCACCCGCAGGCGGGCGTCCGGCAGCGGCTGCACCCGCAGGCGCAGGCGCAGGGCCAGCGCGCCGTCGCTGTCGTGCAGCAGCTTGAGCACCGCGCGCGGCCGCGCGGAGGGTTCGGCCTCCTCCCCCCGCAGCTCCGGGTCGATCCGCACCGGGAGCAGGGCGTCGAGGGCGTCGAGCCGGTCGAACAGGGCGTCCACCCCGTCGGGCGGGAAGCGCTGATCCCGAGCCGCGAGGGCGATGAGCAGGTCGAGCCCGCTGTCCTCGACCGAAACAACGCTGAGCGCGCCATCTTCGAAGATCACCGAGCAGCCCTCGCCCCGAAGGCCCGCGAGGCGCTCGGCCAGCCGATCCATGGGCTGCACCTGCCCGTCGAGCTCGGCCTCGAGCAGCGCCCCGCCCTCGGCGTCCGGCCGGAGCAGCAGGCCCAGCGCGGCGCCCCGCACCGGCAAGGGCGACAGGCTCCGGGCGCCCTCGTCGAGCCGAAACACCCGCGGGTGGCCGAGGAGCGCCACCACCTGCCGCAGCCCGACGAGCCGGCGGGCGGCGGCGGGCAGCGCGCTGGCGGGCAGGCCGAGCAGGGCGTCGAGGGCCCGGTGATCGCCGGGCCGCTCACACAGCGGGTGGAGGGCCGCCGGAGCGGCGCTGGGCGGCCGACGCCACTGCCAGCCCTCGGCCGTGGACCGCACGAGCAAGGGCTGGGCGCTGACCACCCGCTCCTCGTCGCGCACGAGCAGCCAGCCCAGGGCCTCGTCGGGCCGGAGGGCCGGGCGCTGCGCCGCGGAGAGCGCGGCGTCCAGGGCGTCCAGCGCGTCAATCCCAGCGTGCCACGCCGCCCGCCCCGCCTCGCGCTCCACCTGCGCGAGGACCGGCCCCGCCTCGCCGGGCGCCGCCAGCACCTCGAGCAGGTGGTCGATGGCCCGCAGGCGCCAGGGGCAGGGCTCGGCCTCGGGGCCGCAGGCGCAGCTGAGGCGGATGGCGCCGCCCTCCCCGATGTGCAGCTCGGCCACCCGCGGCGCGCCGCCGGCGCAGCGCTCCAGGGGCCCCGCCAAGCCCACCGGAAGGCGGAGCAGCCGCTCGGCCGGGCGCCACTCCAGCCGGCCCCGGTCGAGGGCCAGCACCAGCGGCGGCGCGCAGCGCTCCGCCAAGGGCGCCCGGAGCGCCCGCAGGCCGGCGGCCACCGCGGCCAAGGTGGGGCTGCCGGGGCCGCTCCGCTCGATCCGGACCTGGGCCTCGGCCCGCAGCCGGGGGAGCAGATCGACGTGGGCCTGCAGGACGCGCACGACATCGCGCTTGACGCCAATCTCGAGGCGCTGGGCGCCGGCGCCCGAGGGGCCCACCGGGCAGCAGAGGGCGGCGTCGAGGCGCATGCGGGACGCCGCGGCCGACAGCGGGGCCTCGACCACGAGGCCCAAGGGGCGGGCCAGCGCGGCCTCGGCCCCGTGCGCCCGGGCGAAGGCCGCCACCGCGCCGGGGCTCATCTCCACCCGCAGCCCCTGCTCGGCCACCGGCTCGCGGGCCGCCCGCTCCTCCTCCAAAAAGGACCGCAGCGCGGCCGTCAGCTCCACGAGGCCCGGCGCGCCCAGGGCCCGGCGCAGGCCCGGCCGGCGCTCCGCCGCGAGCAGCCCGCCGAGCGCGCCGGCCCCCACCTCGTCCAGCCACTGCTCGAGGCGCTGGGCCGCCCGATCCGACAGCCGGCAGGTCTCCAAAAAGAGCTGGGCCGGCTCCTCGAGCACGGGCGCCAGCGCGGAGGCCGCCGCCACCTGCAGCAGGGCGTCGAGGTCTGGCGCGAGCTGCAGCTGCGCCGAGAGGGGCAGCCCCGTCCGCTCCACCTGGCCTGGACGGGGGGCCGCGGCGCCCGCAGCCCGGCCCGCCTTGGACGCGCGCGGCGCAGGGCCGGCCCCATCGGGCGGCGCGGCGGCGGACGGGGGGCGGCGGGGCGTGGCCAAGGGGCGGTCTCCAGGCCCCCACCTATCCAGTGCCGGACCCAGCCGCCAGCCAAATAGGCCCCATTTTTGGCGAATCGAGCGCGCTCCACACTGAACAGACCCTTGTGATCGCCCCGCTCAGGGGCCCCAGCGCCCCTCGTCGCTGCGGGGATCGACCAAGATCATGCGCCCGTCGCGCAGATCGCCCACCTTGTACAGGGTGTGGGCGAGCATCTGCGGGGCCTCCCGCAGGCGCAGGCCCCGGGCGCCCTCGGCCGCGGCGGCGTCGCGCAGGCCCCGAAGCCAGCCGGTGAGCTCGGCCATCGCCACGCCGTCATCAACGTCCAGCAGGGCCAAGTCGAGGTCGAGCCACGCCCCTTTGGCCGCGGCGAGCCAGCCGCGCAGGTCCGCCGGGGCGAGCCCCCCGCCGGCAGCGAGCTCGCCGGCGACCAGGGCCCCCACGCCGACCAGGGCGCCGTCCTCCAGCGCCCAGGCAGCGCTCACGGCAGCCGCCCCCAAGCCTGCAAGTGCCGGTCGCTGGTCTCGGCCACCGCGAGGTCGAGGCCCGCGTCGGCGAGCTGGGCGCGCACCTCCTCGACGGTGTAGGCGGCGAGCAGGCTGGCGAAAAAGTCCTGCTGCAGCACCTCCGGCTCGGTCGCGGCGTAGGTCTCCACCAGCGCGCGGGCCTGCGCCGCGTCGGTCGGCCGCCGCAGGTCTTGCACGAAGACCGCCGCGCCCGGCGCGCCGAGCCGGCGCAGCTCCCGCCACAGCGCGGCGGGGTCGCGGAGGTGGTGCAGCAGGCTGTTGCTGATGACGAGGCCCGCCGAGGCCTCGGGCAAGGTCTCATCGCCGAGGAGGGCCTGCAGCAGGGTGATCTGCGACTCGCGACCCGACTCCGCGATGGCGTCCATGCCGGCGTCGAGCATGGCCGCCGAGCCGTCTACGCCGAGCAGCTGCCAATTCGGGCGCAGCCGGGCGAGCCGGATCAAGATCTCCCCCGGCCCGCAGCCCAGGTCGATCACGTCGAGGTGGCCGTCGAGCTCGGGGAAGCGTCCCAGCAGCGCCTCGACGAAAGCGGCGTTGGGCGCGTCAAAGTCGGCCGCAGCATAGGCGCGGGCCTGCGCGGGATCGAGCATCAGCTCCGGCTCAGGGGTGCGCTGCATTCCGGGTCTCCTTGGGGGTGGTGAGGCCGCGGGCCGCCCAGGCGAGGCTGAGCGCCGCCAGGGCGAGGCCCACGAGGCCGGCGCCGATGCCGAGGCCTGGGGCTGCGGACGCGGCGCCAACGGTCAGGGCCGGGCGCAGCAAAAAGGGCCCGCGGCCGAGCTCGACCACCAGCAGTCCAGCCAGCTCGCCGAGCGCGGCGCCGCCGAAGCACAGGGTCAGGGCGGCGGCCGGCCGTCGGCCCAGGGCGGCGCCCAGCGCGCCCACCAGCGCCAGGAGGCCGCCGCTGATCATCGCCCACAGGCCGAGGTGCATCACCACCACCGGCGGGCGCTGCTCGATCGGCCAGGCCGAAGCGCCCACCAGCGGCGCGTCGGGCCGCCAGGCCCCCGCGAGGCTCAGCACCCGCGGCAAAACAACGCCAGCCGGGATGTTCTTGGCCTCGAGCTCCCGGGGGAGCGCGCCGAGGGGCAGGCCCACCCCCGCCCCGTCTTGCCAGTGGGCGCCGAGGCTGGCCAGGGTCAGCGGCGCCGCCTCCCCGGCCGCGCGGAGGCCCAGGCCGCCCAGGAGCGGCACCAGCAGGGCCAAGGCGAGCAGCCACCTCGCACCGAGGGCCGTGGGCTCGCCCCGCCGCGCCGCGCCCCGCAGCCCGCCAGCGAGGCCGAGCAGCAGGGCCCCCGCCGCCCCGTGCAGACCGCCGACGATGCCCATCAGCAGGCTCATCTCGCCCATCCACGCCCAGCAGACCGGCGGCCCCAGCGCCCCGAGGCCGAGCCCGAGGGTGGCCAGGGCCGGCGCGCGCCGGGCAGCGGCGGCGGCGAGGCCAAAGCCGAGGGGCCCGACCGCCGCCAGCGCCCAAAACACCGGGTAGGACGCCAAGGCCGGAAAGGCGAGGCCAGCGAGCCCGAGCACCACCGCCGCGTTGAGCCCCGCGGGGCCCACCAGCCGCGCCGCCCGGAGCCGCGCCGGGCCGCCGATCAAGGCCCCGCCGAGGGCCGCGCCGCCGCCGACCGAGGCCAAGGCCATCGCCGTCGCCAGGGCCGCTTTGGGCAGCAGAATGTCCCACATCGGCGCCTCCGCGGCCGAGCCTATTCTGTCGGGGGCCCGCCCGGCGCCCACAGCAGCCCCCGGTCCGCCCGGGCCGCCGCCGGGGAGCGCCCCAAGGCCGCGCCGAGCTGCCGTATGGCGGCGATCTTGTCATGCAGGGGCGCCCAGTCGTCCCGCTCGGCGATGGCGGCCCAGAGCGCCCGCACTTCGTCGATCAGCATGGCGCAGGGCTCCGCGGCCGCGAAGGCCGGGGCGGCGTGGAGGGCCGGGCGCGCCGGGCGTCGGGCCTCGATGGCCTCGCGGATCGGTGCGAACCATCGACGCGAGTACAGCGAGCCGAGGGGACCGGCCAGCGCGCGGGCGGTCGCGTCCGGCCCGCCCACCCAGTCAAAGAAGAAGCGGTCGATGGGCAGGCGGCTGTCGCGCAGGCCGCGCGCGAGCTTCTGCGCGAAGGCAACGTCCAAGGCGTCATTCTCGGGGGCGAGCCCGAGGCGCCACACCCACTGCTCGGCGAAGGCCACGAGGTAGTCGGCCTCGAAGCCCTGCAATGCCGCGTCCAAGGCGCGGGCGTCGGCCACGGGGCGCAGGGCGAGGCCCAGCTGCTGCAGGTTCCAGTGCACGGCCTCGGGCTGGCGGCCATAGGCGTAGAGGCCCTGGTGGTCGAAG
>CANHON010000162.1 GCA_947462115.1 Deltaproteobacteria bacterium
ACGGAGACGGTGGCGAAGCCGCTGGTCCAGAGGATCGACAGCAGCAGCGGCGCGAAGACGATGATGACCGCCCGCAGGTCGCGGAAGGAGACGGCGACCAGCAGCAGCACCATGCCGAGGCTCACGAGCCCGGTCCACGAGAGGTCGGTGCGCACCGCCTCGACGTCCTCGACCGCGTGGCGGTACGCGCCGCCGAGCCAGACCACCTCAAAGCCGGCCTTGGCCGGATCATGGGCCGCGATCGCGCCCTCCACGCGCTCCATCAGGCCGCGGGAGAACTTGGCGTCGAAGGGGCTGCCGGTGGGGCGCACGACCAACCGGGCCATGCCGTCGATGCCGCCGAGCACAGCGGTGCTTTTGGGCGCCGAGGCGAGGCGACCGGTCAGGGGGCCAAGGTCGAGCAGCTTGGCGGCCACAAAGGGGTTGGCCGCGGCCGGCCCCATCGCGATGGCGCCGGTGAGGCGCTCGGTGAGCAAGGTGAGCTCGGCGGGGCTGAGTTGGAGCACGCCCAGCTGCCACGCGAGGCCAGGGTCGAGATCGTAGAGCACATAGTCCACGCCCTCCACCTGCTCGAGATCGACGGCGAGCGCGCGCATCCAGGCGTTGAGGGCGTCGGGGTCATCGCCCTTGACCGCCAGCGAGACGATGTTGGCGCCGCCCTCCTCGTCGTTGATCTTGCGGATGGCCTGGGTGGCCGGATCTTCGTCGGGCAGCAGGGCCAGCAGGTTGGTGTTGACCGTGAGCTGCGTCACCAGGCCCACCGCGATGAGGCTCAGGAGCAGCACCATCAGGGCCACGCCGCGGGGGTGGCCGAGCACCCATCGGGCGTAGCGCGCAAAAAAATTGGACTTGAAAGCGCTCACGGTCGCGGCTCCGCGGGTGCGCGCGCGCAGGTCCGAGCGCGCCGCATCCGGGCGGCCGTGTAGCACGACGCCCGCGGCACGTCAGGGGGGCATGCTGAACAAATCCGGAGGCCGGGCCGCTCGCACCCCAGCTTGATGGTCACAAACTGACCCCGTCTCCTCGGCTTCCGCGGGCGCCCTCGACCCTTGACCGCTGGCAGCCGGTCATCTACAACGGGGGTGCTCTTTACCATCGTCAGCGCGCGAAAGGTGTCTGCGCCCCGGCTCGGCCGGCGGCGCAGGTGAAACGGGAAGCCGGGAGAGGGTCCACCTCCATCCGGCGCGGCCCCCGCCACTGTACCTGGGGACGCCGGTCGATCCATGTCACGGGGCCATGCCCTGGAAGACGCGACCCGGCGGATGATCCAGCAGCCAGGAGACCGGCCTTCGCGCGTGACCCCCCTCCGCACTTCGGGGTGAAGCGCGGGGGTCTTGGGCTGTTTTCACCCCAGGGCTCCCGTCGCGCTCCGCGGGAGCTCCAATGACCGACAACAACGTCCAGCCCGACCCCTCGCCTCCGCCGCAGTCCCTGGTCCGCATGGCCCTGCTCAGCTTGAGCCTGGTCGCCTGCGCAGGCGGGCCCGGTGGCAAAGCGCCCGCGGGCGCCGACAGCGGCGGCCAGAGCGGCGCCGACGACGACGGGGGAGCCGACGGGGCTGCGCAAGACAGCGGCGCCGACGGTGATGACGACAGCGGCGACAACACCGGCGAGGACACGGGCCCCGGCCCCTACGCCGACGCCGCGCCGCACTTCTCCCCCGGCGCGGGGGCCGGCTACGGTCAAGACAGCTTCCCTGACGTTGTTTTGGGCCCACCTTTGGGTGCCGGCGTCCAGGGCTCGCTCGACGTCTTGAGCCTCGGCGACGGCGGCGAGCTGGTGCTGGAGTTCACCGACATCGGCCTCATCGACGGCCCCGGCCTCGACCTCATCGTCTTCGAGAACCCGTTCCCCGGCTGGATCGAGACGGGCGAGGTCTCCGTAAGCGAGGACGGAGAGGCTTGGCACACCTGGCCCTGCGACCCGAGCCGGGCCGAGGCCGGCGACTCCGGCTGCGCCGGGGTGGCCCTCTGCTGGGGCAACCTCGACGAGGGCATCGACCCGACCGACCCTGCAGTGGCCGGCGGCGACCAATTCGACCTCGCCGACCTCGGCCTCAGCGCCGCCCGGTTCGTCCGCGTCCGCGACACGGGGACCAACAACTACGACGGCGTCGCCGGCGGCTTTGACCTCGACGCGGTGGCCATCGTCCACGGCGCGCCGCTCTAAGCGCCCCGACCCGCGCCACCTGCCCCCGAGCCCTGGGACCCGAATGCCCCGCCACGCGCTGCGCCCACCGCCCGCTTCCGGAACGGCCGCCCACGGGCGCTGCCTGCCGGGGCGTCCGGCGCCCCGGGCGCGGTGATGCAGCGCCGCCAGCTCCTGCTCGGCCTCGGCTCCGCGGCGCTCACCGCGCTCTCGGCCTGCCGCCCGCGCCAAAAGGCCGCCCCGGACGCCAATGGGGCGCCGGACAGCGGGGGCCCGCTGTCCGACGGGGGCGCCGACGGTGCCGCCGACGGTGCCGCCGAAGGAAGCGGAGGGGCGCCGCTCTGCCCCAACGCCGACCCCGTCGGCCCCGCCGAGCCAGCGGAGCCCGGCTGGGTGTCGGTCTCGCTGGCCGAGCACCCCGCGCTGCGATCCGTCGGCGGCTCCGTCCTGATCAGCGCGCCTGAGGTTCTTCTGGAGGTGGTCCTCGCGCAGGCGCACCCCGACGGCTTCGTCGCGGTCTGGCGGGTCTGCACCCACGGCGCCTGCGAGCTGGGCTGGGACGCGGCGGAGGCGAGCGCGGTCTGCCCCTGCCACGGCAGCCGCTTCGGCGCCGACGGGGCGGTGCGGGTGGGCCCGGCCACGCGCCCCCTCCGTACATTTCCGGTGAGCCGACAGGGTGACCGGCTCTGGATCGACGCCCGCCGCTGACGTGCGCCCGCGGATCCGCTCCGGCACGGCCGCCTGCGCTGCCGCGGCGCTGACGCGCGCTTCCTGAAGATCGACCCCCGAGATCCTGCCATTCAGCTGGATTTTGGGCGCGATCCGCCGCCGTTTCGCGCGGCCCTGGTCGCGTATGCCTGCGGACCCGGGGTGTATGCCTGGACATACGCCGTATGGACACACACACGGCGAGGCCCGCATCTACGCCCCATCAACACGTCATTTTGCACGTACTTATACTTGGCACGCGGTTTGCAATACCTCCATCGACACCGCGACCCACCGAACCGCAGAGAGGACACCATGACCGCAGCTTTCGCCCCCGCCTCGGCCCCAGCCCAGAGCTCCCGTCAGGACATCATCCTCAAGTACTACCCATTGGTCCGCACCATCGCGTGCCGCATGGGTCGTCGCCTGCCCCCCTCGGTGGACGTGGACGAGCTCGTCAATGTCGGCGTGATCGGCCTGATCGACGCCATCGACCGCTTCGATGAGACCCGCGGGGTCCCGTTCAAGAGCTACGCAGAGATCCGCATCCAGGGCGCGATGGTCGATAGCCTTCGCAGCGATGACTGGGTGCCGCGGTCGGTCCGCCGCAAGTTCAACCGCCTGGAGCAGTGCCGCACCGGCCTGATGCAGGAGCTCGGCCGTGAGCCCGAGCGCGAGGAGATGATCGGCCGGCTCGGCACCAGCGAGGCCGAGTACGAGTCCCTGGTCAAGGACAGCCGCATCACCCGCCTCATCTCCCTCGACGTCTCCACCAACGAGGACGGCTCGGCCCCCCTGGTCGAGAGCGTGTCGAAGTACGAGGATGACGCCGCCGACAGCCTGTTCGACAAGGAGATGCGCAAGGAGGTGGCCCACGCCGTCGAGTGCCTGCCCGCCAAGGAGCGCATCGCCGTCACCCTCTACTACATGCAGGGCCTGACCCTGCGCGACATCGGCGCCCGCCTCGGCGTCACCGAGTCCCGCGCCTGCCAGCTGCGCGGCCAGGGCGTCAAGCGCCTCCAGTACCGCCTCCGCAGCCTCCACGGCTGAGCGCGCCGGCCCAGCCGCCGGGGCCCGCGCCCCGTCCCCGTCCAGATCCCGGCCACCGCGCCGGGGTCGGTCGTTTTTGGCGACCCGCGCGGTCCGCTCGGCCGCCGACGGCGTGGCCGCGCGGCCTTTGGCCGGGCACCTGCGGGCCGGTGGGTCGATCGGCGGCTCGGGGTCGCGGGTCCGGCTCAAGGGTCACCGCGAGATCACCGTCCAAGACGCCAACCTCAACGCAGCAGACCAAAAGTACGAGGGCGCCTCGCCCCACCGCCACCTGCCCGGCGCCGCTCACGCTACGCTGCCCGTCACTCCCCCGTCACTCCCCCGTCACGGACCCGCCATGCGCCGCCGAACCGCCCCCCTGCTCGCCCTTCTGCTCGCCGCCTGCGCCACCGAGCCCGCCCCCAAGGACGACCCGGGCGCAGGCGACGGGGCCGACACCGACGGGGCCTGCGCGCTGCTGGGCCGGTCCCGGGCGCAGGTGCTCAGCGAGGCCACGCCGGCGCTCCCGGGGCCGCTCGCGGTGGGCGCCGCTGGAGACTTGCTGCTCCAAAACGAGCGCGCAGCCTTTGTTATCACCGCGCCAGACACCCACAAGACCTACTACTACTACGGCGGGGTGGTGGCGGACGCCGCCCCGATGCAGGGCTGCGACTTCGCGGGCGAGGACAAGCTCGACGAGATCGCCCCGGTGCTCGGCACCCTCAACCTCACGGACCTCGCGGCCAGCACGCTGCGCGGTTTTCGGGGCACCCGCGCCACGGTGCTCAACGACGGGAGCGACGGCGGGGCGGCCATCGTGCGGGTGGAGGGCACCGACGACACCCACTGGCTGGTCGAGTACGAGCTCATCGGCCAGAAGATCGCCGAGGGGGGCAAGGCGCCGTCCTTGCCCTGGGGCTTGGCGCTGCAGATCGATCACATCCTGGAGCCCGGCAGCAACGTGCTCCGCAGCGAGTGGACCTTCACGAACACCACCGACGCCCCGCTGGAGCTGCTGGCCGCCCACTTGCTGAGCTTCGGGCCCAGCCTCGACGTGGTCTCCTATGCCGACACCCGGCTCACCTTTGGGGGCTTTGGGCTGACGGCCGGCATCCCCTACCTCGTGGCCGCGGACGGCGAAGGGGCCTACGCCTTTACCGTGGAGCAGGGCAACCTCGCCTATGTCCCCATCTCTGGCATCGACGTGGCCCTCGACCTCAACCAAGCGCTGAGCGCCCCCATCGCGCTGGCGCCCGGGGCCAGCGCCACCCGCACCACCTTCTTCGCGGTGTCGCCCACCGACGGCGCGCCGGCCACCGCCGCCCTCACCGCCTTGAACCCGACCCTGGTGCCCGGCAAGACCGCGACCCCCGCCACCGTCACCGCCCGGGTGACGGGCCCCGACGGCGCGCCGGTCCACCACGCCCGCATCGAGCTGCTCGCCGGGGAGGACGCGCAGGTCATGGATCTCGGCTGGACGGACGCCGCGGGCAGCGCCGCGCTGAACCTCCCCGCCTTCACCCCCGCCTGGGCCTACGCCCTCCGCGTGATCGCCGACGGGCGCGAACCCGTCACGCTGGAGGCCCCCGGCGCGGGCTCCCTCGAGCTCCGGCTGCCCGCCCCGGCCGGCCTCCGCCTCCAGATCGACGAGGACGGCGCGCCGGTGCCCGCCCGCGTCGCCCTGCTGCGCGACGACGGCTGGCGCGGCACCTTGTGGACCGACGGCGACGACACCCTGCCGCTGCGGCCGGGCGCCTACCAGGCCACCGTCACCCGGGGCTACGAGTATGCCCCCGTGGTCGTCAACCTCACCGTCGGCGAGGGCGAGACCGGCGCGCTGCAGGCCACGCTGCGGCGGGTGGTGGACACCACCGGCTGGGCCTCCGCCGACACCCACACCCACAGCGAGCAGAGCCCCGACAGCCGCACCCGGGTGGACGTCCAGCTCCTGCACGCGGCCGCGCACGGCCTCGAGGTGATGCTGCACACCGAGCACGAGCACATCATCGACGCCTACAGCGACCTCGACCCGGCCCTGCGCCGGCACGTCGCGAGCCTCATCGGCCAGGAGGTGACGGCGACGATGCCCGAGCACATGACCCTGCTCCCGGTGCGCCCGGACGGCAGCCCCCGGGGCGGCTTCGTCGAGTGGTATGGCATGGATCTGACCCGACTGTTCGCCGCCATGCGCGCGCGCGCCCCCGGCGGGGCGAACATCTTCAACCACCCCGGCTACATGTGGCGGGTGGACTGGGATCTGCTCGCCGCGGCGCCCCGCATCACCGACCCCGCGCGCCTCGGCCTCGCCGACGACCGCAGCACCTGGTCCTGGGACTTCGACGGGATGGAGGTCATGAACGGCCTCGGCGACCCCTTCACCGGCGGAAACGGCCGGTTCTTGCTGTGGCAGAGCGCCCTGCACGCGGGCCACGCCATCACCGCGGTCGCGAGCTCGGACGACCACGGCGGCGAGGAGCTGGGCTTCCCCCGCACCTACCTGCCGGTGGCGAGCGACCTGCCCAGCGACTTTCGCCAAGAGGAGCTGGTCAACGCCATCCTCGACGGGACCGCCACCCTGAGCGCCGGCGCCTTCGCCCGGGTGAGCGTGGACGGGGCCGGCCCCGGGGCCTTGGTGCCGGTGGGCGGGGGCCCGGCCACGCTGTCGGTGGACGTGCAGGCCATCCCCGAGATTGATGTCAGCCACGCCATTGTCTTCGTGAACTGCGCGGTCGTGGCCCGCCTGCCGGCCGATGACCGGGCCGGGCTCCAGAAGCTGCGCGCCGCGCTCCCCCTGAGCTTCACCGAGGACAGCACCCTCGTGGTGGCGGTCTTCGGCGAGGGCGCCCTGCCGGACGGCCTGCCGACGCCGAGCGCCAACACCCCCCGCGCGCTGACCAACGCCATCTACATCGACGCAGACGGCGATGGCGCGTGGTCGCCGCCGGGCGGCCGGACCTGCGAGACCGCGCTGGGCCTCGAGGCGCCCTAGCCGAGGACCGCGCTCAGCCGCCCGCAGGCGGCGGCGGCGCTGCTCCGTCTGACTCGAGCGGCGGCAAGCTCGCCTCGTCATAGACGGCGATCAACCGCACATGCCGCCAAGTCTCCCCTTTGGCGCCGGTGGGCGCGCCCCGACTGCCTTGGGCGACGACCTGCAGCCAGCGGTGCGGCAGGTGGACGAGGTGCTGGCTGACCAGCGCCCGCGGGGCCTCTGCGCGGCGCCGGCTGAGCGGATCGTTCCAGTCGGCGCTGCGCCAGTCGGTGGCGGAGCCGACGCTCACGAGCAGCAGCGTGCGCCCGTGGGCCTCATGGGCGAGGTGGTCCACAAAGCGCACCAGGCGCGCCTCTTGATCGGCAGGGAGCCGGCTGCTCGCCCAGGGAAAAAACAGCGTGAGCTCGCCGGTGCCCTGGGCCCGGGCCAGCGCCAGCAGCTCGTCGAGGGCCGCCTGCTGCAGCGCCTGCCCGGCGATGAGCTGGTCGATCTTGGCCTCGATGCGGCCCATCCGTCGCACGCCTGCGCCGGGGTGCACACAGGCGAGGAGGCTGAGCCCGAGGGCGGCGAGGGCGAACCAGCTGACGCGGCGCATCGAAGACTCCGGGGTGAAGGTCGCGGCCCGGCGGAGGCCGGGCCTGAATGGCCGTGCTGGACGTCATTGCCGTGCCCAGGGCCGGCGCTCGAGCGCCAGGGGGGCGCGCCCCGCCGCTGCGCTCTGGGTCGCCCGCCCACCGGGGTTCGCGGGCCGCGTCCGCCGCGGCCGCGGTCCGCGTCGGGCCCGCTCCGCCGCTGCGCGGCCGGCTCCGCCGCCCTCCGGCGGGCTCGCGCTCGGGCTGGCTTCAGCGGCCGGTGTCGTCCACGACGAGAAAGCCGTCGCGGTCGTCTCGGCCGTCCTCGTCCTCGTCCTCGTCGTCCTCGTCGTCCTCGTCGTCTTCGTCCTCGTGCACGTCGTCCTCGTCTTCGTCCCCCTCGTCGTCCGGGCAGCTCTCGGCCTCCGAGCTCAGCGTGGTCGGCGGGCCGGCGTCCGCTCCCCGCTCGGGCGTGCCCGCGTCCTCGGCCTCTTCGCCGTGGGGCGCGCGGGGGCCGATGGCCGGGGCCGGGAAGGGCCCGCGATGAGCCTGCACGTCGTCGTCCTCGTCGCCGTCCTCGCCCTCCTCCGACTCGCTGGGCGGAGCGGCGCCACCGGAGCGCTCTTCATCGTCCACGACGTTGTCCTGGTCCAGGTCTACGTAGAGGCCGGTCGTGCGCAGCAGGCGGTCGCGCAGCGAGTCGTGGCGCGCGTCCCCGGGGCGCACGGTGCGGGTCTCGCCCGCCACCAGGTCCAGCGCTTCGGCGCTCAACCAGTCGGGCCCGCCGAGCTCGAGCACCGCCGAGCGGCCGCCCCCGAGCTGGAGCGCGTCCAGCGCCACCCACACCTCGGGGAGATCGAGCTGCACGTCAAAGTCGGCGCCGTTCTCGCCCGAGCCCCGCACCGTTAGGGCCCCCGCGGGGCGCAGGCGCAGCCCGCAGAGCGCGCCCGCCGGCACCGCGAGCACCGTCGGCGCGAGCAAGTTCAGGTCCGCGCCCGCGAGGAGCGGCTGGGCGGGGCCGGCGCAGGGCTGCACGTCGAGCAAGGCCACCGGGAGCCGAGCGACCCCGGGCTGCAGCGCGCGCAGCGGGCCGACGCGCAGGGCCACCGAGCCGGGGTTGCCGACCGAGGTGCCCTCGCCGATGGGCGCGGTGCAGGCGGTCGCGCCGAGCCAGAGGAGCGCAGCGGCGGCGCGGAGTGATCGGGCCGTGACGGGCAGCGCGCCGGCGTCGAGGCCCAAGCAGAGGGGGTCCATCATTCCACGCTCCCGGCGTTGGGGTCGCTCAACGGAAAAAGCTGCAGGTTCACTTGAATGACGACCTCCGCGTCGTCTTGGGCGGACTCGCTGAGGTCGAGCACCCGCTCCTGAAACGCCGCCAGCTCCTTCTTGAGCATGGGCAACATCCGCCTCGGCACGGCGACGGTCACCGCGCCGAGGTGCCGCTCCAGCGGCGGGAAGGCGGTGATCGACTCCGCCGCCCGCGCGAGCATACCCCGGTGGTAGTTGTGCACGGCGAGCCCCGCGACCTCGTGGGGTGTCACGAGGCTGACATCGGCGGGCCGCAGCCGCCCCTCCGCGTCGGGCACGAGCAAGCCCATGCGCTCGAGCAGCGCAAGGCCGTCGGCCGCCTCGGCCTCCGTGATGCTGGGCCGGAGGCGCCCGGCGATCCAGCGGGGATCGGCGTGAAATTCCGCGCAAGCCGCGAGCTCTCGGATGGCCGGCAGGTACCAGACCGAGAGGTAGCGAAAGCCCTCGCCCTCGATGCGCCGGGCGGCCTGAAAGCGCCGCATGGCCGACAGGCGGGTGAAGACCCGGCTTTTGTCCTCGGGGCTCTCGGCGGCGTCGAGCTCGACGAGGGCGGCGAAGTACTCCTGCTCCTCGGGATCCAAGGCCATGGCCCGCGCCACCCCGGCGAGGGTCTGGGCGGTGAGGTTGCGCTTGCCCTGCATCACCAACAGGATCAGGCTCGGCGAGCGCACCCCCGCCATCCGCGCGAAGACCCGATGGGAGAACCGTGGATTGACCTCCTTTTTCCACGCGAACCACGCCGCGAGGTGCGCCCGGTGGTCAAGGGTGTGGAAG
>CANHON010000163.1 GCA_947462115.1 Deltaproteobacteria bacterium
ACCACGCCCCCGAGCACGCCCGCCGCAGCGAGCGTGCGCTCCGCGGCGGCGCCGTCCGCGCGGAGCTGCCGCTGCAGCCGGTCACCCCAGACCGCCTCGAGGTCGGCGGGCAGCGGATCGCCCGGCGCGAGCGCGAGCCCGGCCGGCGTGGACACCAAGGAGCCCGCCTCGTGCAGGCTCCGCACCATCTGCACGGCGAACAGGGGGTTGCCGCGCGCGTGCTCGACGAGGCGGCGGGCGCTGCTGCCCTCGATGCCCATCGGGCCCTGGAGCAGCGCGGTCAGCTCGGCCCCGCCCATCGCGCCGAGGCGCAGCGCTCCGACCTCCGGCAGGCCGAGCAAGGTCTCCAGCAGGGTGTTCATCTCGCCGTCGCGCAGCAAGTCGGCGTCGGCGCTCCGGCTGTCGGCCCGCACCGAGGCCACCAGCAGGGCCGGGATGTCCCGCCCGCGGGCGAACAAGTGGTGCGCGAAGCAGAGGGCGTCTCGGCCCCACTGCACATCATCGAGATGGATGAAAATGACGCGCTGACGACCGCCTTCCACGCACAGCGCCCGCATCAGCGACAAGATGGCGTCGTAGCGCTCCAGCGGGCCGGGCGTGAGCTCGGCGCCGCCGGTCAGCCAGCGCACCACCCGATCGGCGTCCGCCTCGGGCACGCCGAGCCCGCTCAGCCGCGCCCGCGCGCCCGCCGCCACGGCCTCGGGCGGCAGATCGGTGAGGTCCAGCGCCCGCCGGAGCATCGCGCCCACGCCCTGGCC
Organism: Deltaproteobacteria bacterium; assembly: GCA_947462115.1. Lineage (GTDB taxonomy): Bacteria > Myxococcota_A > UBA796 > UBA796 > UBA2385 > JAEUKK01. Next base: position 759 of record CANHON010000163.1, read on the forward strand.
GGGCCCCCAGACCGGCCCGTGCCACGCCGTCCAGGGCACCACGAGGCCGAGCTCAACGGCGCGGGTGCGGATGGCCCCCAACAAGGCCGCCCGCCCCTCGCCCGGCGCCCCGCGCAGCACCACGCCCATGGGCCGGGCCTCTTCGGCCGCGCGCCGCAGGGCCGCCCAGATGGACCGCTGCTCCATCTGCCGGCCGATCAACGGGATCGCCCGCCCGCCCTCCCCCTCGGCGTGGGCCCCCACCGGCCAGCGCTCCCACGCCCGGGGCCCGGGCCGGGCCCAGTCCGGGACCACCGCCGGCCGACCGCGGTGGGCCCGGAGGGCTTCGGCCACGGCGGCCGCGCAGGCGGGGGCCCCTCGCCCATCGCGCTGCGCCGCCCCGAGCAGCCACGCCCCGAGCGGGCCCTCGGGCGTGCGGAGCCAGGACCGCGCGAGGCGGAGCATGTCGACCAGATCGTCCGCCGGCGAGCTCCGCTCCGGCATCCAGGAGCCCGTGCGCTGCGCCTCGAGCACGCCCCGCAGCCCGGCGTCCACGAGCACCAGCGGCCCCTGCTCGGCCTCCAAGCGCACCGCGCCCGGCCCGAGCCCGCCGTGCACCATGCCGAGCGCGTGCAGGTGGGCCAGCCCCGACAGCCCATCCATCAGGAGGGCCTCCACCACGTCATCGTCGAGGCTGGCCTCGGCGGGCCCCGGCAGGGAGATCCAGGTCGAGATCAACGCGCCGGCCCCTGCGCCCGCGACGGCCTCCGGCCCGAGCCAGCCGGAGAGCGGCGCGACCGCGGGGTGATCGGCGCGCAGGCCGACGCTGACCACCTCGCGCAGCCGCTGCAGGGCTGGCTCGTTGAGCGCCGGCAGCAGCCGCAAGGCGAAGCGCCCGCCCAACAGCCGATCTTCGGCCAGCCACAGCACGCCCAGCCCAGCGCCCGGCAGCGCGCCCTGGGGCGCGAGGAGCTGGAGGGAGGCGGGCGGGGGCGGCGGCGCGGCCTCAGACGGCGGCTGGATCGGCGCAAAGGACATCGGCGGGGACACGGGCGGCGCTGTGGGTGCGCCGACCGCATCCCGACAATAGCGGCTGCGCCAAAGCGCGGTCCACCCGACGGCGCCGCGCCCGCCCGCGCCTCTTGTGGGGGGCCGTCCCTTCGGGCAGTCTCGCCGCAGCACCCCCCTGCGCCCCCTGAGGTCACCATGGCTCCGGTCTCCCCCTGCGTCGCGCCCACCCTGCACCCGACGGGCCGCGCCCCCTGGAGCGCGCTGCTCGGCCTGAGCCTCGTGCTGGGCTTGGCCAGCGCCTGCGAGGACGGCGGCGGCAAGGCCGAGCCCGGCGAAGAGGCCGACGCGGACGCAGACGCCGATGCCGACGCGGACGCGGATGCCGATGCGGACGCCGATGCCGACGCAGACGCCGATGCCGACGCCGACACCGATGTGGACACGGGCGACCCCGTCGAGGACCCCGACTGGACCAGCGGTCCGGCCTTGGACGCCTGCACCCCCACCACCGTCGACTCGGCCTCGGTGGCCCTCGCCGGCATCGTGTTGAGCATCGACGGGCCTGTCGCCGGGCACGTTGTTTTCGACAAGTCCACCGGGCTCATCACCTGCGCGGGCGACGACTGCGACACGGCGGGGGCCAGCGTGCTGTGCACCGAGGGCGTCATCAGCCCTGGCCTCGTGGACGCCCACAACCACCTTCAGTACAACATCACCCCGCCCTGGCAGCATGAGGCCATCTTCGAGGACCGCTACGAGTGGCAGCGGGCCGATGCGTATGACGACTACCGCACGGCCTACCTGGAGGTCAGCGACAGCAACAACTGCGAGGTCATGCAGTGGGCCGAGCTTCGCGTGCTGGTGGGCGGCGGGACGGCCGCGGTGGGCAGCTCGGGCGACGCCTGCATCCGCGGCCTGGTCCGAAACCTCGACGAGGACGTCGACGAGCACGGCATCACCGGCTTCGACCTGCGCTACAGCAGCAGCAACGTCACCTCCGCCTACGACAGCGGGGACGCGAGCTACTACGGCGGGGCGCTGGCCTCGGGCGCCATCGACCGCCTCGTGACGCACGTCGCTGAGGGCATTGACGGCAGCGTGACCGAGGAGATCGACCACATGGCCGAGCTCGGCATGACCGGCCCCGGCTACTCCTTCGTGCACGCCACCGACGCCACGGCGCAGCAGCTCGCCCGGATGGCCGCCGAGCAGACCACCATCGTCTGGTCGCCCCGGAGCAACCTCGACCTCTACCGCGCCACCACGCCCGCCGACGTCGCCATGCGCATGGGCGTCCCGGTGGTCCTCGGCCCGGACTGGACCTGGTCGGGCTCGATGAACCCGGCCCACGAGGCCGACTGCGCCTACGACTACCTGCGGGCCCGATCGGCCGCCCCGCCCGCCGACCGCAAGTGGGACGAGCAGCTCTGGCGCATGATCACCACCGACGCCGCCCGCGCGGTGGGCCTCGACGGCGTGATCGGCGGCCTCGCCGAGGGCATGGCGGCCGACATCGCGGTCTTCGCCTTCAACGAGCAGCCCTACCGCTCGGTCATCGAAGCGCAACCAAACGACGTCCAGCTGGTCATTGTCGGCGGCGAGGCCCTCTATGGTCGCCCCGAGCTCGTGGGCCCGCTGAGCGCCGTGGCGGACCTCTGCGACACGGTCACGCCCTGCGGCGGGGAGGCACGGAGCCTCTGCTTCAAGCGGGGCGACACCGGCAGCTTCACCCGGTCGGTGGTCGAGCTCGAGGAGCTGCTGTCCGCCGGCCTCGCCGCGGTCACCATGCCCGCGGGCTACGAGTACGCCGGCGCGCTGCACGGCCTGTGGGAGTGCGCGCCCGAGGAGCGCGCGAGCTGCGATCCCCGGGAGCCATCCGCCGAGGACAGCGACGGTGACGCCATCCTCGACGGGGCCGACAACTGCCCCGACGCCTGGGACCCTTCGCAGGTGGACGCAGACGGGGACGGCGTCGGCGACGCCTGCGATCCCTGCCCCATCGCCCCGGACACCGAGGACTGCGCGCCCCCCTCGGCCGACGACTTCGACGCCGATGGCGTGGTCAACGACGAGGACAACTGCCCCTCCACCGCCAACCTCGATCAAGCGGACGCGGACGCCGACGGCAAAGGCGACGCCTGCGACGCCTGCCCCGCCGACCCCAACCCCGGCTCGGCCGGCTGCCCCCTGAGCGTGCGCGCGCTGCGCGACCCCACCGATCCCGACCACCCGGCCGTGCTGTCGGTGGTGTCTATCGACGGCCTCGTCGTCACGGCGGTCGGCACCCAAGGCTTCCACGCCCAAGACCCGACCGAGGCCGACTTTGGCGGCATCTACGTCTTCACCAGCTCGGCGCCCTCGGTGGCCGAGGGCAACGTGGTGCGCGTCGATGGCACCTACGAGGAGTACTTTGAGCTCAGCGAGATCACCGGCCCCACGGTCGTTGTGACCGGCACGGCCACCCTGCCCACCCCGATCGTGGTCTCGGCCTGCGACGTGGGGACCGGCGGCGCGCTCGCCGAGTCCTACGAGTCGATGTTGGTGCGGGTGGAGGGCGTGACGGTCACCAACAGCAACCCCGACGGCAGCAGCGACTTCGGCGAGATGGAGCTGGACGGATGCTTGCGCGTGGACGACCGCCTGTACGCTGGCTACTCGCGGACGCTGGGCACGGCCTACTCCCAAGTGCAGGGCCCGCTCTACTACAGCTTTAGCAACTTCAAGCTCTTGCCGCGCCGCGCCAGCGACGTGCGGGTGCCCTGAGTCCAGAGGATCGTCGATGTCCAACCAGACCGTATTGGTCGCGGGCGCGCTCGCCGGCGGCATCTTGATCGGCGGGGCCGTCGGCTTCGTGAGCCACGCCGTTTTCCGTCCGCCGCCGCCCCCAGAGGTGGTGATGCCGCCCCCGGAGGTCATTGAGCAGCAGATCAGCGAGGCCGATCTCGCCCGCCTCTGCGAGACGCTCACCCAGGACGAGAAGAGCCGCGCCACCGAGGCCCAGTCGAAGGTCACGACCCTGCGGGGCGAGCTCGACGCCAAAGAGGCCGAGCTCGCCCAGCTCAAGTCCGAGAAGATCACCGACGACAAGAAGCGCGCGGCCGCGCAGCGCCGGTGGAAGGACATGGAGGCGGAGATCGCGAGCCTCAAAGACAAGCTGGTGGTCGCCGAAAAGGAGCGAGACGAGGTGCGGGAGGAGCTGCGCACCACGCTGCGCGAGCTCGACCGCCAGGTCTCGGAGACCCAGAAGTACAAAGAGGAGGCGGCGGTCTACAAGGAGAAGTCCACCACAAACCTGTGGTCCTCCTTCCAAAATGGCGCCAAGGTCGAGATCTGCGACCGGGGCACCCGCAACCGTCACGAGAAGTGCCACGAGGCGGTCGACGCGGCCCTCACCCCGGCCCTGCGCGAGCGCTTCAACCAGTGCGTCAACAGCGGCCAAGCCACGCCGGCCCTGCGCCAGCTCGAGAAGAAGGCCGCCATGCCCGAGCACGCGGTGCGCCTCGCCGACGACAACAAGTTCACCAAAAGCGGCTGGGTCATCGTCTTCTGCGACCCCACCCTGCCCGAGGCGGGCGGCGGCGCGGAAGATCCGCCCTAAAGGCACGACCGCGGCCAATCGGGCGCAGCCCGGCGACTGAACGGGATAGTCCCGCGCCTCAGGAGGGACCCATGCTCCGTCGCTTCTCTGCCCGCGAAGGCTTCGCCGAAGCGCGCGAGCTCTACGCCGCTGGCGCGAACGTCACCCAGACCCTCAAGGCGAGGTACCCCGATCCTTCGGGCTTTACCGACATCGTCCGGGTGGCCTATGACCTCCAGAGCGGCACCTACGTCGCCGCCCTCCAGCAGCCCGGCATGGCTGCCCGCAAGCAGGCGATGGCGCGGCGCATCTTGTCCTTCATCGACGGGCTGCCCGTTCACAGCGCGATGGAGGCCGGCTGCGGCGAGGCCACCACCCTGAGCTTCTTGGTGGCGGAGCGCCCCGAGCTGCGGTGGTCTGGCTTTGACCTCTCGCTCAGCCGCATCGCCTGGGCCCAGAGCCTCCTGCGCTCCCGCGACCAGCAGGCCGAGCTGTTCGTCGGCGACCTGCTCCAGATCCCCCTGGTTGGCCCCGCCGCCGACCTGGTCATCACGGTCCACGCCCTGGAGCCCAACGGCGACCGCGCGCCGGCCCTGATCGCCGAGCTGCTCCGCGTCACCGGCCGCTACCTGCTGCTGGTCGAGCCCGACTACGAGAACGCCGGCCCCGAGCAGCGCGCCCGAATGGATCAGCACGGCTACATCCGGGGCATCGAAGCGGCGCTGCGCGCATCGCCGGGCCGGATCCTGGCCCGAGCGCCGCTCGGCGACGACGTCAACCCGCTCAACGCGGCCACGGTGACGCTGTTTGAGCGTGAGGCCCCGCAGCCGGTCGACCCGCAGGCCGCGCACCTGCCCTACGCCCCGCCCGGCGGCGGCGAGCCCCTCTCCCCCGTGGCCGGCGCTTGGCTGGGCGAAGCGAACGGCCACGCCTGGCCCACGCTGGGCGGGATCCCCTACCTGTTGCCCGACGGCGCGGTGGTGGCGAGCCACCTCGGGCGCTTGGTCTAGCGCAGGCAGGCCGAAGGTCCAACGCGGCAGTTCAACGTCCATCAGGTCGTTCTCACCGAGCCCCGGTCGGAGAGCGTCCCCCGTGCTAAGGTCCGCCCCCTTGCTGAGGAGCGCGCAGCGATGACTCCACTTGACTGGTCCAACACCTCGGTGCTCGTCACCGGCGCCACCGGCTCCTTCGGGAAGGCCTTCGTGCGCGCCATGCTCGAGCGCTACTCGCCCCGGCGGCTGGTGGTCTTCTCCCGCGACGAGCTCAAGCAGCACGAGATGCGGGTGTCGGGCCTCGAGCACCCGAGCCTGCGCTACTTCATCGGCGACGTGCGGTCGTTGGACCGGCTGCGCCGCGCGATGTCGGGCATCGACCTCGTGGTGCACGCCGCGGCGCTCAAGCAGGTGCCGGCCTGCGAGTACAACCCCTTCGAGGCCATCCAAACCAACGTGCTGGGCGCCCAGAACGTGATCGAGGCCGCCATCGACACCGGGGTCAAGCGGGTGCTCGCGCTCTCCACCGACAAGGCGGTGAGCCCGGCCAACCTCTACGGCGCCACCAAGCTCTGCGCCGAGAAGCTGTTCGTGCAGGGCAACGCCTACGCCGGCCGGGGCGGCACCCGCTTCGCCTGCGTGCGCTACGGCAACGTCGTCGGCAGCCGGGGCAGCGTGGTGCCGCTGTTCATGCAGCAGCGCAAGCAGGGCAAGGTCACCATCACCGACCCGCGCATGACCCGCTTCTGGCTCACCATCGAGCAGGGCGTGGAGTTCGTCACGAGCTCGGTCGAGATGATGCAGGGCGGCGAGGTCTTCGTGCCCCGCATCGCCAGCATGCGCATGCCCGACCTCGCTGAGGCCATCGCCCCGGGCTGCGAGGTCGAGGTCACCGGCATCCGCCCCGGCGAGAAGCTCCACGAGGCGCTGGTGGGCGTCGATGAGTCGCGGGCCATGCTCGAGCTGCCCGACCGCTACATCATCTTGCCGCAGCACATGAGCTGGTCCTACACCCCGCCGGCCGACGCCGTCCGCAACGAGGCGGAGTTCAGCTACACCTCGGACAACAATGACCAGTGGCTCGACAAAGACGGCCTGTTGGCGCTGCTCCGCAGCACCGAGACCGTCGATCAGAGCGAGCTGCCGGCGGGCTGAGGCCCCTCAGCCCCCCTCGAGCAGATCCATCGAGAGCGGCGTGCCACGGGGTATCTTCACCTTGGCGCGCCGCCCGAGCAGCGCGGGGTAGAGCTTGGGCGGTAGCCCATAGCCTGGGCGGATCGAGCGGAGGTTCTCGGCGCTCAGCGCCTCCCCGGCCTCGACGTCGGCCACCACGAACAGCGAGCGGCGGAAGATCCGGTTCCCCGCCTCGCTCCCGCTGAGGCCGGCGCGGGGCGTGCCGATGGCCTCCCAGGCCTCGCGGCAGGCGCGCACGAGCTCGGCCAGCTCGGCGGGCTCCAGCGAGAAGCCCGCGTCGGGCCCGCCGTCGGCGCGGCGCAGGGTGATGTGCTTCTCGATCACGGTCGCGCCCAGGGCCACCGCCGCGACCGAGGCCGTCGTGCCCAGGGTGTGGTCAGACAGGCCCACCTGGGCGCCGGTCAGCGCGCGCAGCCGGGGGATGGTCGCGAGGCGGATGTCGCTCACCGGGCTCGGGTAGCCGCTGTTGCAGTGGAGCACGACCAGCTCGGTGCAGCCTGCGCCGCGGGCCGCGGCCACGCCTTCGAGCACCTCGTCCTCGGAGGCCATGCCGGTGGACATGATCATCGGCTTGCCCTGCTGCGCAATCTTCTCGATGAGCGGTAGGTCGACCAGCTCAAAGGAGGCCACCTTGTAGGCCGGCGCGCCCAGCGCCGCGAGGAAGTCCACGGCCGTGGGGTCAAAAGGCGAGCTAAAGCAGGTGATCCCCCGCTTCGCGGCGTGCGCGAACAGCGCCTCATGCCAGGCCCAGGGCGTGCTGGCCTCGGCATACAGCTCGTGCAGCCGGCGGCCATCCCAAGGGCCCCCCTGGATGCGGAACAGCGGCCCGTCGTGGTCGATCGTGATGGTGTCGGCGGTGTAGGTCTGCAGCTTGACCGCGTCCGCGCCGGCGTCCACCGCCACGTCGATCAGGGCCAGAGCGCGCTGCAGATCGCCGTTGTGGTTCCCGCTGAGCTCAGCGATGATGTAAGGCGGCTGCTCTGGGCCGATGGGGCGGCCGGCGATGGTGATCATGCTTTCTCCTGTTTGATCTTGCCGATACGCAGTGAATATCTTTGTCCGTGTAGGTCGAAGTACGCGGGATACCGGTCGGGATCGGCTATCCGAAGGAGATCAAACTGTTCCGCAAGGCTTCTGTTCGGATCCAGGGCGCTGTCTGAGGGCATGCGTCGGGCGTAGTAGGACGCAGGCCTAGCTGCCTGAGGCCTAGGTACGATTCGGCCGAAGTTCTCGATGGCGAATCGGATCAGGTCCAGCTCTACTCGGAACAGCTTATCGTTGATTTCATCGAACAGTTCATGACCCTCGAATTGGATCGGAAGCTGCGCCCATATATCACCCGAATCGACGGGCTCAGCCGCTTCAAGCAACGTGCAGACGATCTCGCGGCGTCCTTCGAGGATCTGCCAAACCAGCGGCGACCAACCTCGTCCTTGGGGAAGTTCGCTCGCATGGAGGACGAGGGTATGTTGGTATTTTTTCCGCGTCTTCGGACCAATGAGCTCATGGCAGGAGACGAGAAACAGCAACTCGCCGCCTGAAAGTTCCATCTTTGCGTGAACGACCTCAACCTGATGTTCGGTGACTTCGCTTGCCCATCGACGAATGTAGGGGAGGACCGGGTGGTTGATCTCCGAGACTAGGATCGATACCTTCATTTTGAATCACCATTTGTGCCCATGAGCACCTGCATGACACGTTGGGCGCCGAGGCCGTCGACGGTCGCGAGGGCCTTGTCGGATTGAATCGCGAGTTTGTGGGTGTCTGCCAAGAATGCTACGACCTCGAGACCCACATCGCATGCTGAGCCTGTGTAGGCTGTTCCTAGGACTTTGCAGAGTCCTTCGGCGTCGCACGCTGTGGCGATCGGCACTTGGTTCTCTGCGACGGTCACCACGAGGCTCGGCAGGCCGACCGCGCAGCGCTCCCAGGTGGTCGTGCCGCCGGCGCCGAGCCCGATGGCGGCGCGGGCCATGCGATCGGCCATGTCGGCCACATCGA
>CANHON010000164.1 GCA_947462115.1 Deltaproteobacteria bacterium
CACCAGCACCGCCACGCCGCCGGGGGCATGACCCTCGAGGTGCCCGCGGGCGTGCTGGAGGCCGGCGAGGCCCCCGCGGTCTGCGCGGCCCGGGAGCTGGCCGAAGAAGCCCAGCTCGCGGCCACCGAGCTGCGGTTCCTCAGCGCCATCTTCACGACGCCCGGCTTCACCGACGAGAAGATCCACCTCTTCCTCGCGCGCGGCCTTCGGGTCGCCGAGGGTCAACCAGAAGAAGACGAGTACATCCGCTTGGTTCGACTGCCGCTGACCGAGGCCCTCGCAAGCTGCTCCGACGGCCGCATCACCGATGGGAAGACCATCTGCGCGCTGCACCTCGCCGCGGCGGTCCTGCAAGCCGAGCGAAGCGACGCGGGGCGCGCCCACAGCTAAGCTCGGGCCTCTCGCAGCGCGGAGCGCCCATGCGTCGCCTTGGCCCCTGTCTTCTCGGACTTTTCGCCGCCGCGGGCTGCAGCAGCGGCAACCAGGCGTTGACGGCCTTCGACATGCCGGCCCTCGATCGGCCGAGCCCCTCGGCGGAGGGTGGCGCCGCCGGGGACACCGGCGCCCCCGAGGCCCCCGAGCCGGAGCCCCCGCGCCCGCCCGCCGCCGCCCCCCGCTACGTCTTCGTGCCCAACCCCGACCGCGGCACCGTCACCCGGGTGGACGCCGACAGCCTGCAGGTGATCACCGCCGCCGTGGGCGTGGAGCCCACCGCGGTGGAGGTCACCGCAGACGGAGGCTCGGCGGTGGTGCTCAACGAGGGCAGCGATGAGCTCACCGTTTTGGCGGTCGAGTCGCTCAGCGGGGCCTCGGTGTCGCTGCGGCCCAACCTCAACGCCCTGCGCCTGTCCGGGGACAGCCAGTGGGCCGTGGCATGGCACGACGGCGCTGAGCCCGATCGCAGCGAAGGTTCGAGCTCCTACAACGAGGTGTCCTTGGTGCGCCTCGACGGGCTGGCGCACCATCCGCTGATCGTCGGCTACAACCCGCGCCAGGTCCGGTTCACCGCGGATCACCGTCGAATGGTGGCGGTCTCCGACGACTACCTGTGCATCGTGGACCTGCGGGCCGACGAGCCCACGCCGGTCCGCGTGCGGATCTCCGCGGACACCGTCTCGCCGCCCGAGGCCGAGGAGCTGCTGCTGAGCCCCGATGGCGCGACCGCCATCGTCCGGCAGTTCGGCGAGAACAGCCTGACGCTCGTTGATCTGGAGACGGGCGAGGCCCGCCTGCTGCCGGTCGGCGACAACCCCACCGACATCGACCTGTCCGCGGACGGGGCCGAGGCGGTGGCCGTGGCCCGCGGCAGCAACGAGCTCTGGGTCTACGACATGCGCGACCTGTTCGCCCCGGCCCGGGTGATCGCGCTGCCCGCCGGCATGACCTTCGGCAGCCTCGTGCTCACCCCCGACGACCGGGCCGGCCTGCTCTACAGCACCAGCAGCGGCGCCCCGCTGTTCGCCGCCTGGGATCGCGCCGCGGCCGACACCGAGAGCCCCGCGGTCTTCGGCTTGATCAAAGGGGTGGCTGACATCGAAGTCTTGCCGGGCAGCCAGCGGGCCCTGGTCCGGCACGCCCCCGCCGCCAACGGCGAGCTCGACGCCGGCTCCCCCTTCTACAACCGCGAGGCCATCACGCTGCTGTCGCTGGAGGACAGCTTCACCAACCCGATCCGCCTCGACGCCCCGCCGGCGGAGCTCGCCCGCCGGGACGATGGCCAGGTCGGGGTGCTCCGCATGGAGGGCGCCGACAGCGTGCTGCGGCTCGACTTCGACCGCATGCTGCACGACGAGGTGCCGCTCAGCAGCGCGGTGGAGCACGTCGGCATGATGCCCGGTCGCGCCCTCTCCTACGCCAGCCAGGCCCATGATCTCGGACGGATCTCCTTCTACGACACCGACACCGGCGCCCTTCAGACCATCACGGGCTTCGAGCTCAACGCCGCCGTCGCCCGCTGAGCCCAGGCGGCCGGCCGTTTGGGCGGCGCGCCCCGCCCGGCCCCGCCGCTCCGCCCCCGCCCAGCGTGGGGCCACCTCACCCGGTCTCCGCGTGTGATCCGGCCCACCTCCCCGCCGCCGAGGCGCTGCCCGAGGGGCGGCCGGACGGGCACGGCTGACAGAGATGTCGTGATCTCGTGCGCTCGCCCAGCCACAGGCCCGAAAAACGGCAAATCATCGGTGCTCTCACGTTGGCACAGCTATTGCTGTAGCCCAAGCATCGGAGGACGCGACATGCGACGCAAGCCCAACCTGCTCCTGCTCTCCCCCCACTTCGGCCCGCTGCTGGCGGCCCTCGCCGGCATCGGCTGCTCCGCGTCGGAGATGAGCGGCGCCTACGCATTCGACTCCGGCACCTCCGAGGGCAGCGGAGCCCAGGACGATGGTTTCGGGGGCGACGGGGACGACGGCTACGTGCCCGAGGAGCCCGAGGCCGAGCTCGCCAAGCCGCCCGCCGCGACGCCCCGCTACGTCTTCGTCGCGAACACCTCGCGCAACACGGTCACGCGCATCGACTCGACCAGCCTCGACGTGATCACCGCGCCGGTGGGCGTCGGCCCGACCCAGGTGCTCGTTAGCGAGAACAACGCGCTGGCCGTCGTCTTCAACGAAGACTCCGACGACCTGACCCTGCTCGACACCGAGAGCCTGTCGAGCCGCTCCGTGGGCCTCCGCCCCAACCTCAACACCATGGAGATGTCGGGGGACGGCGCCTGGGTCGCCGCTTGGCACAACGGCGCCCTCGCCGACACCAGCACCGGCGCGACCTCCTACAACGAGGTCTCCTTGGTCAACGTGGCCTCCGGCATGCACATCCCGTTGATCGTCGGCTACAACCCGCGGGCGGTGCGGTTCAGCGCGGATGGGCAGCGCCTGCTGGTCGTCTCCGATGAGGTCCTGTCCATCATCGATCTGACCGAGCCCGAGCCCGAGCCGGTCCGGGTGCGCATCGCGCTGGACACCATCGACCCGCCCCTGGCCGAGGAGCTGGTCCTGACCCCCGACGGGCAGGTCGCCATCATCCGGCAGTTTGGCGCCACCGAGCTGGTCGTGGTGGAGCTGGCCACCGGCACGGTGGGCGCCATCGCCGTCGGCGACAACCCCACGGACATCGACGTCACCCCCGACGGGAGCCAGGCGGTCGCCGTCGCCCGCGGCAGCAACGAGCTGTGGATCTACGCGCTGGACGACATCTTCGCCGAGCCGTCGGTGGTGGTGCTGCCCGACGCCATGCCCTTTGGCAGCATCGTGATGTCGCCCGACAACTCCCGCGGCCTGCTCTACAGCACCGCCAGCGGGGTCCCGGCCTTCGCCGCCTGGGACCGCGCCGCCCCCGAAGGGGAGGAGATCGCGCTGTACGGCCTCCTCAAGGGCATCTCCGGGATGTCGGTCAGCCCGGACGGGGCCGCGGCCCTGGCGATCCACCCCACCAGCCAGAACGGAGATCTCCGCGGCGACTCCCCGTTCTACAACCGGGACGCGGTCACCCTCATCGACATGGGCGACTACTTCACCAACCCCATCCGCCTCACGGCCAAGCCGGTGGAGCTCGCCAGCACCAGCGACGGAGCGCTCGGCTTCATCACCCTGGAGGACACCCCGAGCCTGCTGCAGCTCGACTACAGCCGCCTCATCCACGACGAGATCCCGCTGAGCAGCGCCGCCGCCCACCTCGGCGTGATCCCCGAGAGCCAGACCGTCTACGTCAGCCAGGAGCACAGCCTCGGGCGGATCAGCTTCTACACGCCCAGCACCGGACAGCTCCAGACCATCACCGGCTTCGAGCTCAACGCCGCCATCGAGCGCTGACCCCACCCCTTCTTTTGGAGCCGCCATGCACCGCTACCGCGCCCCCGCCCGCCGCTTGAGCCCCCTGCTCGCGCTCGCCGCCCTCGCCTGCGACCCCTGGGGCCGCCTCGACCCCTCGGGCTCCACCGGTGTCGACCAGCCCCTCTGGGACGAGCAGCTCACCGTCGTCGGCGACAGCCTGTACGTGCCCCTGCCCTACGCCGGCGCCCTGCTGAACATCTCGGCCGAAGGCGACGTGCGGGAGGTCGATCTCGACGGAGCTCGCCCCGAGCGGATCATCGGGCTCCCCGCCGGCGACGCCGCCTATGTCTTTGTTCGCTGGCCGGTCTGCGAGGATGACTCCAAGGACATCGTCTACGAGGACGACTGCCCCCCGGAGCTGCTCGAGGAGGCCACGGAGGTGCGCCAAGTCGAAGGGCAACGGACCGTGGAGCTCGTCGACATCGCGCCGCACTTCAACAGCATCGGCTTCTCGCCGGACGGCCGCAACGCGGTGGCCTACTTCAGCGGCAACCTCGGCTCGGCGGAGATCCAAGGCGTGGTCGATCTGACCGAGGTGGTGTTTCAGCCGCTCGACGGCGGCGCCCCCATCGCGGTCTCCACCGGCTCCACGCCCACCGACGTGCTGTTCACCACCGACGCCGACGGGATCAACGACCGGGCCGTGATCTTGTCGTCTTCGCAGGTGATGGTGGTCTCCCTGTCCACCGGCGAGGTGCAGGTGACCTACCACCTCGCCCTCGACGTGGACTCCGTCATCGTGCCCCAAGACGCGATGGTGGCGGGCGGCGGGCGCTACGCCCTGCTGTCGGTGGCCGGGGCCCGCGAGCTGTACCGGCTCGACCTGGTCAACAAGTCCATCGACATCGAGGACCTTCAGGACAGCCCGAGCACGCTCACCGAGGTGCGCCTGCCCGAGGCGGCCGGCGGGGCGCTCGCCAGCGCCATCAGCTACAGCAACGTCGGGGCCGTCGATCTGCTCGACGGGCTCACCAACGAGCGCCTGGAGGCCTACACCCTCGACCACCCGGTCAACGTGGTCTTCCAGAGCGGCGACCTGCTCATCGCCTACAACTCCGCGACCGACGCCTACAAGGACGTCTACCTCATCGATCTCGCCACCAACGAGGTCGATGAGCACCGGGCCAACAACCCGCTGTCCTCGGTCCAGATCACCGTAGATCAGGGCTTTCTCGTGGGCTTGATGCGGCCGGAGTCCAGCAGCACCGGCGAGGGCACCTACGCCGACGGCCTGCCCGGCCTCTACGTGCTCGACCTCAACACGCGCCGGGAGGCCAACCTCGCGCTGGGCTCCAGCCCGGTCGGCTACGAGCTGGTGGAGCGCGACGGCCAGAGCTTCGTGCTGCTGCTGCTGGAGGACGACGAGACCCTCTACAAGGTCGATCTCACACGGCCGAGCTTCGCGGAGCCCGTGGAGCTGCCCGCGCCGGCCCGGGACATCGCCGCCCGCGCCGACGGCCGCATCGCCATCAGCCACAACTCCGCGCTGGGCCTCATCTCGATCTACGACCCGGCCACCGGCGACATCGAGACCATCCACGGCTTCGCCAACGTCGGGCTGCTCTCCACCCCGACGCTGCCCCGCCGCGCCGACGACTGAGCCCCTCACCCTCTGGAGCGAGTATGAACACCCCCCTTCGATCCGCGCCCCTCGCGCTGCTCCCTTTGCTCACGCTCCTCTTCGCCGCCGGCCCCGCCGCCGCCGACGAACGAGGGAAGTTCAGCCACGAAGCCTCTTTCACGATGGCGTCCCAGCGGGTCATCGGCGACCCCTTCGCCGACATCCTCACCGACGACCAGCGCGCGATGAGCCCGATGGGCTTTCGGCTGGGCGTCGGCATCAGCGGACCGTTCTCGGTGATCGGCGGCTACCAAAACGACCTGCAGGGCACCACCATCGACATCCCCGACACCGAGGTGGACATCGTCCAGCAGCTCCGCCTGCACCAGGTGCTGGCCGGGGTCAAGGTCCAGCAGCCGATCCGCCCGTGGGTCGCGCCCTACGCCACGCTGCAGCTCTCAGCGGTGCGCGGGGTGATGCGCCTGGACGAGGACCTCAACCGGGACGACAACCTGAACCAGCTCACCAGCAGGGGCAACGCGATCGGCGGGGTCGCGGCGGTCGGCATCGACCTGCGCCCGCTCAAGGTCGGCCCGGCGCGGCTCGGCACGCACCTCGAGGTCGGCTACGGCCTGCACAGCCGGCTTCAGCTCGAGGCCGGGGATGAGTCGCAGCCCGTGCAAGACGCCGCCGGCGACCCGGCCCTGCAGGGCGAGCTCCTGCTGCGCGGCCTCGCCGTCCACTGGGGCGTGGGCCTCCGCTTCTGAGGCCTGGGGCCTTCAGTCGACCGGGGGCGCCGCGGGGGAAGCTGCTGCGGCCTCGCCCCCGGTCTCCTCGGCGGCGACACCACCCGCAGCGGCCACCCGCTCGGCGTGGGCGACCACCAAGGGCTTTTTGTTGCGCTGCGTCACCAGAATGGCGATTCCGACGGCGATCATGGCGAGCGAGCCCACCTGCGCCGGGGTGACCCCGAAGTACCGCGTATCGGTGGTGCGGAAGATGTCGAGCACGAGGCGGGCAGGCCCGTAGCACAGCAGCCACATCCCCGCGAAGAAGCCGGGGAAGCGGGGCTTGCGGTCGAGAAGGGTAAAGAGCGGGATCATCGCCAAGGACCAGAAGGCCTCGTAGAGACCGAGGTCGTGGCAAGCCGTGCCAAAGGAGGCGAGGCGCGGGCTGTCGATCAAGAAGCCGACCCGCTCCACGCAGCTCACGAGCCCGTCGCAGGCCACGACCGGATCGGCGGGCATGTCCTTGCACATGCCGTAGACGCCGAGCGCGAAGTCGGTGGGCACCCCTGCGTGATCATGGGCCACGAAGCAGCCCATTCGGCCGAAGAACCAGCCCAGCGTAAAGCCGTAGAACAAGGCGTCGAAGTAGCCCGGCAGGCTGATGCCCGGCAGCAGCGCCTTGTTGGCCTTGGTGCGTTGGCGGTTGACCGAGCGGATCCGCGCCTGCTCGCGCTGAAAGAACACGACGGCCAAGATGGCGCAGGCCAAGAAGCCGCCGAAGCTCGACAGCCCATCCCAGACCCGCAGGATGCTCATCGGGTCGCTGAGGATCTGCTCGGGGTAATAAAAGAGGAGGTGCCCGAGGTGACCGCCGATGAACACGCCGGCCACCATCCAGCCGACGATGCGGTTGATGAGCTCGGGGTCGAGGCCGTCGCGCGCGGCCTTGCCCATCGACATGCGCGAGCCGAGCATGAAGCCGACCGCGACCAGGATCCCAAAGCCGTGGATCGCGAAGTCTCCGAAGATCGGGAACTTGACGACGGGGAAGTTGGGGATGAGCGGCTTCACGGCACCTCCGGAGCGGCGTTGGCCGCCGCGCACCGGAGCGCGCTAACCCGCGCCCCCTGGCCCGTCGTCGTCTCCGGCCGCACCGCTCCGCTCGAGGGCGGGGTCCTCGGGGGACAGGCGATCCCCGCCGGGCAGCGGCAGGGCCACCCGAAAGCAGGCGCCCGCGGGGCCGGAGCGCAGCAGAAACAGCCGCCCACCCAGGTCTTCGACGAAGGAGCGGCTGATCGGCAAGCCCAGGCCGGTGCCCGAGCCGTCGGCCTTCGAGGTCATGAAGGGCTCGAACAGCTTGTCGCGCAGCCCCTCCGGGACGCCGGGACCATTGTCCAGCACGTCAATGCGCGCGATCTCTACGCCGCCTTCTTCGGCGAGGCCCACCACC
Organism: Deltaproteobacteria bacterium; assembly: GCA_947462115.1. Classification (GTDB taxonomy): domain Bacteria; phylum Myxococcota_A; class UBA796; order UBA796; family UBA2385; genus JAEUKK01. The sequence goes on from CANHON010000164.1 coordinate 7,567, forward strand.
ACCTCGACCACCGGCGCCGGGCTGAGCTGCCCGTCCAGCGCGTCGGCGGCGTTGGCGACGAGGTTCATCACCGCCTGAGACAGCCGCCCCGGCATGGCCATGACCTCGACCTCGGCCTCGATCACGAGGTGCACGCTCGCCCGCCGCCCCACCCGCACCCGGGCGATGTGCAAGGAGTCGCGCACCACCTGCGCGAGCTGCACCGGCTCGGGCCGCTCCTCGATCTGCGCCCGGGTCAGGTTGCGGAGCTGCCCGACCATTCGGGTGATCCGCCCCACACCTTCGATGCACTCGCGCACCATCTCTTGGGCGAGGCCCAGATCGAGCTCGCCGGCGTCGAGGTCCTCTTGGAGCGTGGTGAGGTTGGCCAAGACGAAGGCGGCCGGGTTGTTGAGCTCGTGCGCGGCCTCCGCGAGCATCATGCCCAGCTCCGCGAGGGCGCCGGAGCGGACCAGATCGCGCTGGGCCTGGCGCTCCCGGGTGATGTCGCGGCCGACCAGCACCCGCGTCGGCTCGCCCGCGGTCTCGGTGGGCAGGCTCGTCCAGGTGCCCTCCACCACGCCGCGCCCGCCGTCCGGCAGGAGCGTGGCGTACTCCCCCGAGCCGTCCCGGGCGGGGATCTCCACGAGCTCGGCGAGCGTCGCGCCCGCGAGGTCCGAGCCGCTCCGCCCCAGCGCCTCCGCCGCGCCCTCATTGAAGTAGCTGAGGGGCGCGCCCGGCCGACCGGCGAGAATAACGTCCCGCACAGCGTCCAAGATGTCCCGGTGCAGCTCCAGGTCCCGGCGCTCCCGGTAGGCTTGGGCGGCGCGGGCCACCATCGACCGGAGCACCGGCGGGCGAACCGGCTTGAGCAAGAAGCCGAAAGCGCCCTCGTGCAGGGCCTGGATGGCGTTCTCGACGGTGCCGTAGCCGGTGGTGACGATGACCGAGGCCGGCGAGGGCGAGGCCTGCACCCGCGGCAGCAGGCTGAGCCCCTCACCGTCGGGCAGCTGCAGATCCAGCAGCACCACCGCCGCGCCAGCGACCCGCGGCGTCGCAGAAGCGAGGTCGCCCACGCCTTCGACGAGATAACCCCAGGACTGAACGAGCTCGCAGATGAGCTCGCGGACCATGGCCTGGTCTTCCACCACGAGCACCCGCAAGCTGCCCGGATCGTGCAGCCGCTGCCGCCCCCAGGGAGGGGCGCCGACGGAGCGCACCACAGGGGTTCGCCGGCTCGCGCGAAGAAATTCAGCCACCCCGACCTGCCTCCAGCCACGCCCGTCTCATCTCCGAGCGACCCCGACCCGATCCGGTCAGATCGTCGCACAGCAGGACGGTGCCGCGGCAGGGGTGACCAGGGTTCCCGCCTGCCGTCGGCAAAACACCATCGGAAGAGTCCCAGCCGAGTTGGAGACAGAATGATCGACCATCCGCTCAGCCTCGCGGGCCGCCTGTGGAAGACCGGCGGCGCGGCTCCGCGCCTCGATCTCGGCCCCGGTGCGTCCCTCCGCGACCGCTTCCTCGCCGCGCGCCCGCCCGGCCCGCCGATCGCGGCGTGGCTTCAGCCCGAGCTCCGGCACATCACCGAGCTCGATCCGTTCCTGATCAAGGGCATGGACATCGCAGCCCCCCGCCTCGCCCGGGCCGCGCGGGAAGGCGAGCGGATCCTGGTCGTGACCGACTACGACGTCGATGGGACCACGAGCAGCCTCATCTTGCCGCACGCCCTCCGGCTGACCGGCGGCCCGCGCGCCGATCTGCGCTGGCACATCCCGGACCGCTTTGAGGAGGGCTACGGCTTCAGCCTACGGGCGGTCGAGCGGGCGGTGGAGGCCGGGGTGCAGCTCATCGTCACCGCCGACATCGGCGTGCGGGACCACGCCACCGTCGCGGCCGCCCGGGCCCACGGCATTGACGTCATC
>CANHON010000165.1 GCA_947462115.1 Deltaproteobacteria bacterium
CGGGGTCGGTCGGGCGAGGCCCCCGGCGGCCGGCCTCGCGGTGCGCAGCGCCCGCTCCACGGGTTTTCCCTGCGCTTCGCGCTTCCTTGACGTTGTTTTGAGGGCTTGTTCCACCGACCGCCCCTCGGCGCCGCGCCGGTGCTATCCTCGCGATCCAACGACGGATACACAGCGGGGTGACCATGCGTCCAAGCTTCCAATTGACGCCAGGGTGGCTGCTCTCGGCGTCGCTGACCGCCGCCTGCGCCCCGAGCATCGGCGAGGGCACGCTCCAGGCCCCGGTAGACGAGCCCGCTGGCGCGGACGGCGCGGCGGACGGCGGCGCAGACGGCGGCACCGCAGACAGTGGCTCCACCGACGGCGGCGCAGACGGCAGCAGCGCAGCGCCCAGCGCCCTCCGCATCAACGAGCTGGTCGCCGCGGGCGATCCAGCGAACCGACCCGCCGAGGGCCGCCTCTCGGACTGGATCGAGCTGGCCAACCTCTCCGACGAAGACATCGTGCTGACGGGCTATCTCATCGCCGACTCCGATGATCTCGCCGACGCCGAGCCCCTGCCGAGCCTCGTGGTGCCCGCCCGCGGCTACCGCCTGCTCTGGGCCAGCGGCGACGCCGAGGCCGGCCCCGACCACCTCGGCCTGCGCCTCGACAGCGACGGGGAGCGGCTCAGCCTGTGGGATCCGAGCGGCGCGCGCATCGATCGGGTGCAGTTCGGCCCGCAGGCCAGCGGCGTCAGCGTGGGGAGAGTGCCCGATGGCGGCGGGTTGTGGCGCCTGTCGGCTGAGCCCAGCCCCGGCGTCGCGGGCCCCGAGGGCATGGCGGCGGAGCCCGAGGACGGCGACGACCAGCACAGCCGGTGGGATGGCTGCCAGGTCGAGAGCGACTTGATGGACGGCTTTTTCGAGGAGGGTGACCGCGTGGAGCTCCGCGCGGCCTGCCCCGCCGGGGCCGAGGCCACCGAGCTGCGCTTCGTACGCGGACCGTCGGGGTCCGAGCTGGACGGCGGGCGCTTCACCTGGGACACCGGCCCCGCGGACGGCGGGCGCGTCGAGCTCGTCTGGGAGAGCCGCCCCGAGGGCTGGTCGGGCCTGCCGGTGGCCGAGGTGGTGTCGTTCTGGGTGGCCGACGTGGCGGGCGTGCCCGGCGCCGTCGCCCCCGATCCGCTGACCTACACCGAGGAGTGGGCCCTTCCGGTGCTCCACCTCTCGGCCCGCCGCCTCAGCGAGGAGTACAGCGCGGCCACGCTCGGCTTCCTCGGCGAGGAGCTGCCCGTCTCGATCAAGATCCGCGGCGCCTCGAGCACCTACTACCCAAAGGTGAGCTACCTCCTCGACTTCAACGAGCAAGAGATCGAGATGCCCGGCTGGGGCGACAGCCGCAACAAGCTGATCCTCACCTCCACCTTCGACGACAACAGCGGCCTGCGGCAGAAGTTCGCCTTCGACACCTGGAAGGCCATCGCCGATCACGACGGCCTGCAGCGCCTCACGCCCCGCACGAGCTTCGTCGTCGTGTACTTCGACGGGGTCTACGAGGGCCTCTACATGGCCTGCGACCGGGTGGACGACGAGCTCGCGCGGCAGATGGGCTTCGCCGACGGCGGGTCGATGTTCAAGTCGGTGAGCCACGACGCCAATTTCGGCCTCACCGACGCGGGCGGGGGCGAGAAGGGCTGGCTGGCGGCCGGCTGGGAGAAGACCGAAGGCGAGCCCATCGACGACTTCAGCGAGATCATCGACCTGACGAGCCTGGTCGGTGGTGCGCCGCTCGCTGAGGCCTACGACGCGGCGGTGGACGTCGGCGGGATCGACGGCCTCGAGTTCATGGACTGGTCGATCTTCGTGGCCTTCGCGAGCGCTTCGGACTCCGCCGGAAAGAACGCCTACCTGTACGCCGATCCCGATGGCTCCGGCCTGCGCTTCGCTCCCTGGGACTTCAACCACAGCTGGGGCCAAGACTGGACCACCGCCCGGACCTCGGCCACGGACATCCCCGACCACACCTGGAGCAACCGGATCTTCGCCAGCATCTACGCGAACCCCGAGCGAAAGGCGGAGCTTTTGGCCCGCGCGGACGCCCTGCGCGCGCCTGGCGCCCCCCTGCACCTCGACACGCTCCGGGCCCAGCTCGACGCCTACACCGCCCTCACCGCGCGCTCCGTGGCCCGCGACGAGGCCCGCTGGGGCGAGGCCTACCGCCGCTTTGAACGGTGGAGCGACTACCGCAGCAGCATGGGCGACTGGCAGGACGCCGCCGGCGAGACCGCCTACCTCTACGATTGGATTGAAGCGCGGGACGCCGTTTTCGACGACTGGAACCCCGTCCCTTAGCCGCTCGGCTCAGCCCGCCGCCGCGTCCACCGGCCGGGCGCCGCACAGCGCGATCAAGGCCGCCGGGGCGACCCGCACGAGCAGCCCCCGCGCGCCGCCGTTGATGTAGAGGAGCGGCAAGTCGAGCACGCTGCGCTCTACATAGACCGGCAGGGGCTTCTTGAGGCCGAAGGGGCTGGTGCCGCCCACCTTGTAGCCGCTGTGCCGCTCCGCCACCTCGGGCGCGCAGGGCTGCAGGGCGCGCAGGCCGAGCTGGCGCGCGAGGCCCTTGGCGCTCACCTCCTGATCGCCGTGCATCAGCACCACGAGGGGCCGCTTGGCCTCGTCCTCGAAGATCAAGGTCTTGATGACGAGGTGCTCATCGACGCCCAGCGCCGCCGAGGAGGCCGCAGTGCCGCCCCGCTCGACGTAGGCGTAGAGCAGCGGCTCAAAGTCGACGCCTGCGGCCCGGAGCGCCCGGAGCGCTGGAGTGGAGGGGAGCTTGGCGGCTTTGGACACGGTGGCCTCGACGATCGGAGCGGGCCCCAGCCCCGGGGCGCCCGGCAATGTGAAGATCGATCGGCCCCTTGTCGAGGTCGAGAACTTCTATGTCGTTGATAGTTATGTCACATTCATGTGACAGCAAAAAAACTTGAAGGATCCCCTTGTGTCGGTCTTGTGTCGAGCCGATCAGGTGTGTAGGATGAAGGTGTAGCAAGGAGGTGCGAATGGTTCTCGGGAACGACCGACGAATCGCCAGCAAGAACGTCGGCTACTGCAAAATGACCCCCGATAGCGGGGTGCTCATCGAACCCAAGCCGCAGGGCGGCGTCACGGTCAACATTGGGTTGCCCGGAGATGGTCCGTATTCCTACTAAGCCCCGTTCTCGCGGCCTGCGCAAGGGCAGGCGCGCCCAAGATCCCCGAGAGGGCCCGACGTGGAGTGTTCGGGTCGAGGGAGCGACGGCGTTCGAGGGCGGGGAGCTGTCCACGACGTACAGGGAGTCCCCCACCGCTTGCTGTGCGTGACGTCCACGACAGTGTTGGCGGAAGGTCTTCATCCGAGCGAGGCTTGGCCTCGGAGGTTTGAATGGGCGACGTAGACATCCCCCCGAAGATAGGCTGTTCCTGCGGTCTACCGCGCTGAGCCGGAGCACGCTCCGTGGACTCGACCTCGGTCGGTCCAACCGCCGCCTCGCGGCACCTCTCCATCGAGGCTCAGCACCCGGCCCTGTCGGTCCTTCAATAGGACACACGGCCCACGGATGACCCGCAGCGACAACACATCCCAATCCAAACGACAGGGCGCACTCCGCACGGAGCAGCGCCCTGTTCGTATTTTGCCCCGCTCCGCTTCACCGTGCCTGAGGTTGCTCTGGCGATCGCGCCCCCCGATCGCCAGGACGGCAGACCCGAAAAAAGATCGAATTCTTGAGGTGACGGTCTTGTGTCGGCGAACCGAAGTGAATAGGATGTCTGTGTAGCCCGGAGGCGGAGCGGAGCGGCGGACTCACCCGAGGCCCTGCTCTTCCAACCGACTACAGTGTGATGGAGGCTGCATCCAATGCGTACACATCCGATGAGTACCAAGTTGGCTAGGCGCAGCGACGAGAGGGCGGCGCTGCGCGGCGCTCGGGCGACCGATGGTCTGCCCGGAGATGGTCCGTACAGCTGCTAAGCCCCGTGCTCGCGGCCTGCGTGAGGGCAGGCGCGCCGAACATCCTTCGTGAGGGTCCAGCCTGGAGTGTTTGGATCGAAGGAGAAGCGGCGTTCGGGTACGGGGAACCGTCCAAGTTCAAGTCGAAGAAGTGAGAGCTAGCCCCAGATCGCCGCGCATGACGCCCATGCGCTGATGATCGAGGACTTCGTCGAGTGAGACCCAAGGGTCTCGGAGGCAAGTATGGGCGACGTTGACACTCCCCCGAAGATAGGTCTGGTCTGCGGTCTACCGAGCTAAGCCGGAGCATCGGGCTCGGCGCGCAGGACGGGTCCCCCCGCCCTCCGCCGGCGCCGACATCGCCGCTTCCAGCGGAACAGCTCCACACAAGCGAAGCGCTCGAGCGGGGCGCCCCTAAGCCGGGGCCCCTGTAAGACGGGTGACTTGCAGAACGTACAACCAATCCCACACACAAACGGCAGGGTGCCCCCGAACACGGTGGGCACCCTGTTCCGTTTTTGGCTTGGCTCAGGCGCCGCCGGCGATCAAGGGCTGGGCGCGGGCCAGACGCCGACCACCGGCCGCTCCGGGCCCCCCGGCTCGAGGCCCGCCGGCCAAGGCGCGTGGGCGTGGGCGACCGCGGTGGTCGAGCAGGCCGAGAGGTCCCAGATCTGCACCCCTTTGTCGCGGTAGACCGGCTGACCGCACAGCTCATCGAAAATGGCGTCGTATGCCTGCACCACCGGCTGCAGGTCCACCACAAAAGCGCTGCGGTCCAAGGCCAGCCACCGCAGCCCCCGGCCCTCCAGCGCGCGCAAGGCCGCGCCCTCCAGCGCGATGGGCGTCCCCCGCTCCAAGGCCACGAGGGCGGAGAGCGCCGGGTCCTCGGCCACCGCGGCGTCCCAAGCGGCCGGGCGCACCCGATCCACCCAGGGCGCGTGGCCCACCAGCAGGGGGTGCCGGTGGGCGCGCTGGGCCATCAGCGGCCATTGGCTGCCGGCGGCCTGGGGCGCGATCGGCGGCGTCAGCACCACCCCCTCCGGCAGCGCGGCCAGCGCCACCCACGCCGCCCGGGGCCAGCTCAGGGCTCGGACGGTGACCGCGGCCGGCGCGCCCTGCAGGTGGGCGGCCGGGAGCCAGGCCCCGAGGCCGGCGATCAGCAGACCCAGCGCTAGGCGGGGCCGGGTCTGGCCGAGCGCGTCGAGGGCCAAGGCGCCTACCCCCGCGAGGCTGAGGTGCACCAGCACCAAGTGCCGCATCGGCCACCAGAAGCGCCGGAGGGGCGGGGCCGCGTCGTAGATCCAGCGGAAGGGGGAGCCGGGCCCCCGATCGCCCAGCGCCAGCGCGAAGAAGCCCACAAGAATGGCCACCAGCACAACAACCCCGCGACGGCGGGGGCCAGGGCGCTGCAGCAGCGGGAGGGCGAGCGGGGCCGCGATGAGCGCGGGCCAAGCCAGCGCCGCCGCCCCCGCAGGGCCGCCCACCGCGACGATCAGCGCGCGCAGGCCGGGGATGGCCTCGCGGGCCCGCGGATCCAGCGCTCCGCCGCCGGCCGGCGAGAGCCCGGTGACCACGGCCTCGGTGACGCCCGGCACCTCATCCCAGCGCGCGACGAAGACCGCGAGCCAAGGCAGCAGCGGCCCGCCCGCGCACAGGGCCATCCAGGCGAGCCCCCGGGCGTGGCGCCGCCCGAGGCCCAGGCCGACCGCCATCGGCGCCGCTGCGAGCACAAAAAACCACGCGTGGTACCAGTAGAGCAGGCCCGCGGCCGCCAGCAGGAGGCCAGCAGCGGCGCCCACGCCGGGCTTCGCGCTGCGTAAAAAAGCGGCCCACAGGCCCAAGGCGGCGATCAGCGGCCAGGTGCCGGCCTGGCTCCAGCGGCCCGCGCTGGCCTCGGTCAAGGCGTAGGGCGAGAGGGCGGCGGCGGGCACCATCCAGCTGGCCGCCCGGGCAGAGGCGCCCAGGCCCCGGCCCAGCACCCAGCCGGCGAGCCCGTCCAAGAGGCGCTGCACGAAGGCATAGGCCACCGCCCCGGCGGGCCAGGGCCACAGCCAGAGCAGGGGCGCCGCCAAAATGCCGTCAGTGCCGTTGCCCGCGAGCAACGGGGCGTCGCCGACCGGCCAGTAGTAGTCGGGGTTGTGCAGCAGGCCCTGGCCGGCCCCGATCCGGCTCGCCACCCAGTCGAGCAGCCAGTGGTTGCCCAAACAGTCGGGATGATCCGGGTCCCCGATCAGGCTGCCCGCGGGGTCGAGCAGGGCGGGCCAGAGGGCCGCGACGGCGCAGGCCGCCGACAACAGCAGCGCGCCGCCCCAGCCCCGCTTCATGGCGCCGCGGGGGCGACCGCTGGCGCCGCGGGGGCGACCGCCGGCGCCTCGACCGGGGCCGCTGGCGCCTCGACCGGGGCCGTGGGCGCCGCGACCGTCGGGGCCGCCTCGTCGAGGGCCGCGGCGCTCCCCCCGGCGTCCTCCGCGTGTTTGCGCCGAGCGGGCCCGGGGACGCCGAGGGGCTCCAGGGTCCAGACGCGGAGGCGATCGTCCACCACCGCTTCGTGCGGGCCGAAGATGCCGTCGAGCAGCGCCGTGGCCATCTCGGCCTTAAAGCCCGGCATCATCGCCTCGTGCAGCACGATGTAGCGGTAGCCCATGCGCTGCAGGGCCCGCCCCGCGGCCACCAGCTCCAGCTCGGGCAGCCGCGGCGGCAGGGTGTGGGCCCGCGAGGCCTCGATGCGGATCAGGGTGGCGGTCAGGCGGTTCTTGAGCAGCGAGGCCGGCATCGGCTCGTTGAGGCCCCAGGGCACCGGCCGGTGGTGCTCCGACTGGGCCCAGACGTAGACCGCGCGCTCCAGGTTGGGCACGGCCATCGGCAGGTCGAGGACAGCGCCAGGCACGCTGTCTTCGCGCATCTCTGCGTAGCGGGGCGCGAGCGAGGCGCGGCCCGAGGGCACCGGCAGGTGGGCCGGCGAGAGCAAGCCGGTCTCCAGCAAGGCCAAGGCGCCGATCCCCACGGTCAGGCCCAGGCGGGCGCGGGCGGGCAGCCGCCGAGACAGGTGGCGGAGCCCGGCGGTGGACAGCATGGCCAGGGCCAAGCTGCCGCCCACCACAAAGCGAAAAGGGTGGGAGATCCGGTCGAACAGCGGGATCGCGTCGAAGAGCACCAAGAAGGGCAAGGGGATGCGCCGGCCCAGGGGCTCCACATAGACGCCGCCGATGTTGAGGTAGGGCCCGAGCGCGAACAACAAGAAGGTGGCGCCCACCGCCACCCACGGCAGCAGTTCGATGCGGCGCCGGGTGAACACCAGCGCGGCGATGGACAGGCCGAGGCCCACCCAGCCCAGGTAGACGACAATGATGAGCTGCTCGCCATACAGCGCGAACAGGTCGGGGCTCGGCACCCGGCCTGGGCGCAGCAGGGCCGCCGCGTCGGTGATGTTGTGGTTCATCAGCGAGGCGCGCACGAAGGTGGGGTCGCGGCTGACGATGGCGTCGGCCGCCTCCAGCGAGCCGCGGAAGTTCAGCATCAACGGCGCGACGATCACCGCCGCCACGAGCAGGGCGAGCCCGAGGGCCGGGGCCGTCCGGCGGAGGTCCACCGCCTCGGGCTGGGCAGTGGCTTGGGCGAAGAGCAGCGCCAAGCCGGCGATCGCCGCGAACAGGCCGTAATACCAGCTCGTCCCCATGCAGAGGCCGGCGCTCAGGCCGAGCAGCAGGCCGCGCACCGGACGGGGCTGATCGATCACCCGCATCAACAAGAACAGCGTCAGCGGGAGCCATCCCGCGCAGACCGTCTCCGAGATGCCGTTGTAGGCCTGGCCGAGCAGGTGGGGCGCCGCGCCGTAGACCACCATCGCGAGCCCGGCGGTGGCCGCGTCGCCGCTGACCCGCCGCGCGAGCAAGAAGGCCGCAAAGCCAGCGAGCGCCACGCCCAGCACCATCACGAGGTTGTAGGCCGCGGCGGCCCCGGCGACGGCGATCACGGGCGCCACCAAAATGGCCTGCACCGTGTCAATGAAGTAGAGCGTGCCCCCATCGGGGAAGCTGAGCTGGTCGGCCACGCCGGGCCACGCGCCCTGCTGGAGCGCGCGCCAGACCCACCAGTAGCCCCAGGCGTGGTTCCAGGAGTCGTTGCCGGGGTGGCCGACCAGGATCGACTGGGGGTGGATGGCCGCCGGCCAGGTCACCAAAATACCCAACAGCACGCTGCACGCCGCGGCCCAGGCGGTGCTGCGCCGGGGGTCGATGGCGACAGGTTCTGCGGCGCGGGGGAGCATGGGCGGCTCGGCGGCGGGGCGGGTCGGCGGGAGGGGCGGGTCGGGCTCGGCGGTCCGCCGTGGAGTATCGTGCGGCGATGCAACCCTGTCCTGTCCGCCCCCATCGCCACCGCGAGGCCGACCCGCAGCAGCGCGACCACCTCGACGCCCGGCGGCCGGCCCGGGGCGGCGGGCTCAGCGCGCGCGCCATGGCGCTGGCCTGCGTGGCCCTCGCCTGCGACCCCGAGCCCCTGCCGCTGCCGACGGTCGCAGAGATCCAAGCGCTGGATCGCGCCCTTGAACCTCCGCTCTACCAGCTCCTCTACGACGCGCCGCTGCTGCCGGTGGACGATCCCGCCGGCGGCCGGCTGCGGATGTTGATCTGGCTGCGGCAGATGGCGCTGAGCGGCGACCAGCTCGATCGCCTCGACGCCCTGCGCAGCCTCGCCGCCGATCGCGTGCGGGCCATCGAGCAGCGGGAGCGCGAGGTGGAGGCGGGCTACGCCGCCGAGCAGGCCGCCGCCCACGAGGCCCTGTGGGCGGGCCTCACCAAGGGGATCCCGGTCGAGGCCCCCGAGCTCCAGGTGCACGTCGAGGCGCTCCGGGAGCTGCGCCGCGGCGGCAAGCGGGAGCGGGAGCTGATCTCGTTGCGGCTCGACGGCATCCGCTCGATCCTCGACGCCGAGCGGGACCTGCTGCAGTCGTTGACCCCGCGCCAAGAGCAGCTCATGGCGGACTCCGTCTTCTTTTTGCGGCGGCGGCTCGACCCCATCGGCACGCCGGGAGACTTCCGCACCTTGGTCGGCACCACCTACGAGCCCGGCCAGTACGCTGTTCTCACCCGCGGCTTGAGCGAGGGCCTCAGCGGCCCCCTCGACATCGGCGGCCTGTGGGCCGACGAACCTTCGCTCGAAGGCCACGCCCTGCACGAGGCGAGGCGGGAGGTGCTCCTGATGATGGCCCTCCTGGAGCCCGGCCTCGACGAGGCGATCGCCGCCGCCCGGGCCGCGCCGCGCTGAGCGCGCCCCAGCCAATCAGGACTAAACCGTAGTCAAGGGATCGACGGCCATCGCCGATGACGCGCGGGGCGGGTGTGCGGCTGCACCTCCCGCTCCACCGAGGTCCGATGGCCCAGAGCACGCCGCTGTCGCCGGAGCAGAGCAGGGGGAGCGCGCCCGAGCGCCCCTGGCGTGCGCGCCGGGCCCGGCTCACGTTCTGGATGGCGATCGCCGGCGCTGGCGTCTGC